>JBDUCM010000098.1:0-19765 GCA_040003455.1 bacterium | reverse complement strand
TTTCATCGTGAGCGTCAACGCGGTGCGGCTGGCATCGAAGGTCGCCGCCGTGAATTCGGGGACCCCGCAACAGAACTTCTGCACGAGGTTCACCGATACCTCTACCGGCTGGTCGAAGCGCAGGACGAGTTGCGCGCCGCTGCGCGGAGCAACGTCTGTCGCGCCCTCTGTGATCGACGCGCTCACCACCTGCGGACGATGTCGTTCGAAGTCAGCGCGGAGACGCTCGATGCGTGGCGCGAGATCATCGTAAAGGGCCACGATGCGCGGCATGAAAGCGCTCAGAGTCGGATACTGCTGGCGATCGGCCTCATACTGACCCAGAAGTGCGACCAGTTTGTCCATCCAGAAGAATCCGAGCCCGCGCTGGATCGATAGCTCGTCGGCCGCAGCGGCCGGCCCAGCCGTAGCGCGGAGGTAGCGGATGACCGACCCACGAACCACGGATTCCTGCACCATCGTCAGCCAGTTGTCGTAACCGTTCGCGTTCATGATCTCGCGCAACGGCGCAAAGATGGAGGTCGCCGACGCTTTGAGCTCAGCCTCCTTGGCGCTCACCACACGATTCACGAACGTGTGATTGAACTCGTGCACGAGAGTAGGAATGACACTGGCCGGAACGACAGGAAAGCCGAGGGAGTCGCCCAGGCCCATACCAAGGTACGCGTACCGTTCGTGCTTCGAACCGTCCTGGAATTCCGCGGCAAAGTTGCCCGCGCTGTTGACCAGCAGCGGCGAGATGACGAACACCCCGCCCTCAGCTTCGCCGAAGTAGTCGCTGAACCAGGTGAGCCGCGTGCTGGACTCGACAAGTCGTTGCATGCGGACACGCGCCGAGTCGTAGAGCGCTTGATGCACGTCGAGAAACGCCTGAAGCCTCGCGACACGAGCGAAATCGCGCGCGTCCGCGAGCACAGTCTGCGCTTCCGCCGAACGCCACGGCCGCGCGACGGTGGACGACGGACCATCGAGCGGCGCGCGCTCGCGGAAGGACACTGCGTCGGTGAGTTGTGGCGCCAGGCCGATCACCGCACTCAGCGAGACGCCGGTCGCGGCGCGCAGACGATTGATGCTGCCGAACACGGGATGCTGTTTGAAGGGCAGGAAGGCCGAATCAATCTGTCGGGTGTACGGCTGGATGGTGGCATTGTTGAAATCCGACGCGCCAGCAATGCGGAACAGGATGCCGATCACCTCGGCACGCTGGTCATCGACGACGCGAACTTCCTGTGCGCGGCTCAGCGCAGGGAGCGCGAACAAGAGGGCGACCATCCAACGGTGCATTCGAAGTAGTCCCGAGACTCGGCGAAGCTATCGATTCAAGGGCTCAACCGCCACGTCCTGCCGGTCCACTGGCCGGCTCCCCACGGGCGCCACCTCGCCGTAAACCCTTTCTGTCTCGCCTGGTGCCCAACCGCAGGTACCTTGGCCCCAGGGGATACCATGTCAGTCGTGCATCGCCGTTCTCTTGGCGCTCGACGACTCGCCGTCTGCACCACAGTTGCTCTCGCCCTGTCGTCCGCCGCATCGGCGCAGGACACCATAGGCACACCCATCGAGATCGGCCGGTCGTTCAAGATCGCGTCCAGGGAATTGGCCGAGTCACGTACCATCGACGTGTCGTTGCCGAGCGACTACGCGAAGAGCACGGAGCGCTACCCGGTCATCATCGTGCTGGATGGCGAATCCCAGCACGAGACGGCGGCGGCCCTCACCAGATTCTACGCATCCACGTCGATGCTTCCGCGCACAATCGTCGTGGGCGTCCGCAATACGGCGCGATCGCGTGACATGATTCCTGCCGCCGCCGCCGGCTATTCTCCACCCGGCGAGATCACCGCGTCGGGCGGTGCCGACAACTTCCTCGCGTTCATCGCCGACGAACTCGTTCCACAAATCGACCGCCGGTATCGCACGGCACCCATGCGTGTGCTCGTTGGACACTCCCTCGGCGGACTGTTCGCGCTACGTGTGTTGGCCCGTCGCCCAGAGGCATTCACGGGCTATGTGGTGATGGAGCCGTCCATTTGGTGGAACGACGGAAAGGAGTACCGTGACGCGCTCGCCACGCTCAACCTCCCGGCGGCACGACACGCACGCGTGATGCTCGTCAACACCCTCGCGTCTGGCGTCGACACCACCGCGTGGGGCGGTACAAAACCCATGGTGCGCTACTTGTCGACGTCCGGTGAAACGCACGGAAGCATGGCGCCCGCCGGCATGCTGCTGGCGCTGCGCACGATGTTCGCCGACTTCCGGCCCACCGAGTGGAAGCCTGGGACGAAACCGATCGCAATGCTCGATCGATACGATTCGCTCGCGGCGCGCGTCGGTTACGCGGTGCCCATCCCGGACTTCGCCTTCGCGGCGTCCGTTCGCATGTCGATTCACGCCCGCGAGTTTGGCGACGCCGAACGATCCTTGCAGCGTATGGACAAGGCCTTCGGTGCGTCGGCGGAGAGCAGGGACCTGCATGCCCTCCTCGCCGAGGAACGACGCACCCCCCTGGCCGCCGGCTTCATTCCGCTCGTCATTCCCGCAATGCGACCGAATGCGAAGACCGCTGCGGCATTCCTTGGTAGTTGGGCGCTCTTCGGCGACCCGGCAACGCATACAATTCAGGTGCGCGCGTCCGGCGATACCATCGTCGTCCACAGTCGCATCGGCCTTGGCGGTAGCGATTGGGACGACGCCGATCGTCCCGTGATCCAGGTAACAGACGGGGGCTCGCTGGAGTGGGGGCTCATGTGGTTTCGTGGTATCGCGGCAGTATTGGCAATGCATGCCGAACTGCTTCCGGACGGTACCGTGCGCGTTACGCGAGAACCGCGCGGTTGGGTGCCGCGCGGGCCGGGGAACATGAGGCAAGTAGAGGTCTTTCGCCGAGTGTCGCCGAAGGGCTAGTCGTCCACCGCGCGTCCAAGGTGAGCGACGGAGGGAGCGCCCCGGTTGGCCATGTCTGCCCAGCCGGCAATTGGCTGTTGACGGCGCCTCCCCGAGCGATCATATCTTTTAATTCTTGGAAGAATTAAATCGGGCTCCCCGCCCACCCCCTCGCTCCGAGCCCGCCATGTCTCTCTGGTCCGTCTTCCGGTCACTCACCTGTGTTGCACTCGCGGCGTACCCCGTCGTTGCTCAGCAGGCGGCGCCGGCGACCGGCACGACACGACTCGTGCTCGACGCCGGCGCCGGACGCGACACGATCAGCCGGCACATCTATGGCCAGTTTGCCGAGCATCTCGGGCGACTCATTTATGACGGTACGTGGAGCCGTACGAGTGCGTCCGCGCCGTGGCACATGCGCGCCGACGTCGTGCAGGCCCTGAAGAAAATTCAGGTGCCGAATATCCGCTGGCCCGGCGGCTGCTTCGCCGATACGTACCACTGGCGCGATGGCGTTGGGCCCGCGGCGCAACGCCCGAGCATCGTCAACACCAACTGGGGCGGCGTCACCGAGGACAACGGCGTCGGCACGCACGAAATCCTTGCACTTGCCAGGGAACTCGGCGCGGAGCCCTACATCGTCGGGAATATCGGCAGCGGCACCGTGCAGGAAATGCACGACTGGTGGGAGTACGTGAACCACCCGGGCGTGAGCCCCATGGCAGACCTCCGTCGCAAGAATGGGCAGGAGGCGCCCTTCAACGTCCGCTTCTGGGGCATGGGCAATGAAGCGTGGGGATGTGGCGGCAACATGCGCCCCGAGTACTACGCGGACGAACTGAAGCGCTATGCCACCTACCTACCCGGCTATGGCGGCGTGCGTCCCTATCGCATCGCGGTGGGCCCCGCGGACGGCGACTACAACTGGACAGAAGTCGTGATGCGCGAGGCTGGCGGCATGATCGATGGCCTCGACCTGCACCACTACACCATCGCTGGCACGTGGGCAACAAAGGGCCACGCCACCGGCTTCAGCGAGGGCCAGTGGTTCAGCGCCATGCGCGGCGCTGTGGCGATTGACGAGATGATCAGGCGCCACGCCGCGATCATGGACAAATATGACCAGCGCAAGCGCGTCGCACTCATCGTGGGCGAATGGGGCATGTGGCACGATCAGGAGCCGGGCAGTCATCCGGGCTTCCTCTACCAGCAGAACACGATGCGCGACGCCCTCGTCGCAGCGGCCTCGCTCGACATCTTCAACAAGCATGCGGATCGCGTGCGTGGCGCCAACATCGCCCAGATGGTCAACGTCCTCCAGGCAATGATCCTCACGGACGGAAACAGGATGCTGCTGACGCCGACCTACCACGTGTTCGAGATGTACACCGTGCATCACGACGCGGTCATGCTACCCATTGCCGTGTCCAGCCAGGGATGGTACACCCTCGGCGCCGACTCCGTGCGCGCGGTGAGCGCGTCTGCATCGCGCGACAAGAACGGCGTCATGCATGTGACGATGAGCAACCTCGATCCCACACACCCGCGCTCTGTCGCGGTGGACCTGAAGACAACGCGCGTGACATCGGCGGTCGGTCGCATCCTCGTCGGTGATACGATGGATGCATTCAACACATTCGAGGCGCCGGAGCGCGTAACGCCGGCGCCATTCACTGGCGCGCGTGTCGCCGATGGGCAGCTCACGGTCACGTTGCCGGCGCATTCGGTCGTGGTGCTCGAACTTAAGTGAGGACAACTACTGCTTGACGATCCGCTCGAACCGTGCGTTGCCCTTCAACAGCCGGAACACTGGCTCCAGTCGCAACCACGCGGGCGTCAAATCGGAATAGTTGGTCGTGAGCAGCGGCTCAATGATGTCGAGCGCCCGCTCCTGCGCGCCAGCCTGGATGAAGACACGCGCGGCCTGATACCGAACGTAGGGTCCAGTGCTCGCATCGAGCGCCGTCTCCCGCATCTTCAGCGCGCGCTCGGCCTCCTCCGCCGCGTCGGCCTTGCGGCCCATGAGCGCGAGTGAGCGCGCACGCAATTCGTGAAGTTGCGCGTCATCCGGGAAGCTCGCGAGCTGCGCCTCCGCGACGATACGAGCGCTGTCACCGTATGCGCGCGCCCGCGCAGAGTCGCCAAGCAGGTTCCACGTCGCGCCAACCTTGAGACCCCACTGCTGCCGGTTGTTGCGAAAGTTCGCCGGCGTCATGGCCGTGATCCGGTGGAGCAATGGCGCGTCGAGCACCCACTGCATTTCCTGGAAGAGCGCAAAATAGGCGGCGAACTCTGTAGAGTCGGCGGTCTTCAGTCCCTCATGAACGGCCTGCTGCGCACCGGTCAGGTCTCCCATCGAAATCCGGTTGATGACGCGGTCCTCCGTGAACGAAATGTTTCCGGGTGAGAGGGCGAGCGCCTTGGTGGAATACTCCTCGCTTTCCGGAAAGCGGCGCACCGCGTGGAGCGTGCGTGCCACCACACTGGCAGCGTTGGCGTTCCGCGGGTCGATCGCGTACGCACGTTTCGCCGCATCCACCGCGGCGTCCCATCGCGAGAGCAACGCGTTCATGCTCGACGACGCAGCGAGCAGGTCGGCGTTGTTCGGCTCCCGCATCAGTCCCGTGTCCACCTGCGCAAGTGAGCCCGCATAGTCCTTCTTCACTGACCGCAGATAACGCGCGTAGGCGCGCCGAACCTGCGGGTGATCGGGCGCGAGCTGCATGGCCCTCCGGATGTCATCGGCGGCCGTGCGCGCGAGTTCCTCCGTCGGATTGCCGTTGAACGTTTGCGTCGCCACGTACGAAGCGCGACTCCAGGCGAGACCGAAAGTGGTGTCGAGTGCGAGCGCGCGTTCGTAGTGCGCCTTGCCGTCGGCCAACGATTTGCCGTCGCCGCGCACCATCGACTCCGTCGCCCTCTCGCCCTGCAGGAATTCTTCGTAGGCCTCGATACTCTTCGTGGGACGCGCGCCGAGCCTTTGCTGCACCGGTGCCGCGAGCGTCACGTTCAATGCTTGTGCCACCTGCGTGGCGATGTCACTCTGCACGGTAAAGACGTCGCTCATCACCGCGTCGAACGGTTGCTGCCAGGGGGTCGAGCCGTCGGACGCCTTGATCAGCTCCGGCGTGACCCGAACGTGTCGCTGCCCGTCGGCGCCCTTAGGTTCCCATCGAATGGTGCCGGTCAGCAGATATTCTACTCCCAGTTCGGCGCCGATGTCCGCCGGCCTCTTCTTCGACGCCCGATACGAGTTGGAGCTGGTCCGCGCGGTGACCCGCAGTCCGGGGATGGCGGCCAGCTTGCCCCGCACTTCCTCGGTGATGCCGTCGGCGAAATACGCATCTTCGGCGACACCGATATTGTCGAATGGCAGCACGGCGAGCCCGCGTCCCGTACTGTCACCATGTCGGGCCCTGAAAGCAAACAGCCCGCCCAGCCCGATGAGGATGCCGAGCGCGAAGACGGCGAGCGCAGACGAATTCCACACCGAGCGCGTCGATGCCGCACCGCCGGCTGCCGTGAGAATGGCTGAAGCCGACGACCGGTTCGCGCCACTCATCACGCGGCTCACCTCCGGCGCCGCCGCCGAAAGCGCGTCGCCAAAGGCGGCGGCCGACGCGAACCGGTCGGCAGGAACGCGTTCCAGTGAACGCAACACGACGGCGTCGAGTGCCTCGCTCACCGCTGGACGCACCGCATGCAGCGATCGAGGCGCCTCGGTGAGCATCCGCGAGATGATGCGCTGCACGTTCGGACCAGTATATGGCGCCTCGCCCGCAAGCATCTCGTACAGCACGCACCCCAACGCGTACACGTCGCTGCGAGCGTCGATGGTTCGGTCGGCCGTGGCCTGTTCGGGACTCATGTACCCAGCGGTACCAATCGCCATACCAGTCTGCGTCAGGTTCCCTTCGCTGGCGACGATGGACCGCGAGATGCCGAAGTCCGCCACCATCGCGTGGCGGCCACTCAGGAGAATGTTTTCCGGCTTGATGTCGCGATGCAGGACGCCATGCCGGTGCGCATAGTCAAGCGCATCGGCAACTTCGCGTGCAATGGCAATGGCGTCGGCAACGGTGAGCTGCTGCTCCCGATTCAGGCGGTCACGGAGGGACTCTCCCTCGATGTACGGCATGGTGAACCAAAGCCGTTCCCCAGCTCCCCCCGAGTCGAACACGCCAAGGATGTGCGGATGCTGTAGTCGCGCCGCGAGCTTGATTTCACGCTCGAACCGCTCGACACCAATGGATTCGGCAACCTCGGCGTGCAGGACCTTGAGCGCCACGGGACGATCGTGACGCACGTCGTGCGCGAGATACACTGTCGCGAAGCCGCCCCGCCCGAGCTCGCGCTCAATACGGTAGCGATCTCCCAGTTCGGCCGCGATGATCTCGAGCCTGTTCAGGGGCAGTTCCTTATCGGTAGGTGCGGTACGTTACACCGGCAAATGCGGGGCGTCCAGCACTGAAGCGAAGATACGAAAGAACACGGATACAGGACTGCATGCGCGCGTTGGAGGCGCCCGTCAATAGTGCGGAAGCGACGTTCGGTACAACGCTGCTTCAACCAGCGTTCCAGCGTACACGTTGGCGACGCGCGCCGGCATGGTAAATGTCATTCCGCGCCGCCAATGGTCCGGCGCCTCAGGATGTACGCCGGTGAGGATCACCCATCCCTTGCCGGCCGGTCCTTCGACAATTGCGGGTGTCCCATCGGGATACGTGCCGACGACCATGCCCCAGCCCGTCAGCTCCGGACCATCCTCCCAGTAATGCTCGATTGGCGGCGTGCCAACCCCCGTAACCGTGACCGCCGCCTTCCGTACACCACGCCGTTCGGCCGCGTAGAAGCCGAAACGTACCCCCGAGGTCAGGTTCACGCTGTTGTAAGTGCCACGCGCGGCCAGGAATGCCCCTGCGCAGATGCCGAGGTAGTTCAGTCCACCAGCAACCGCGTTGCGGATGTTCGCCGTCGTGCCTGGCGTCAGGCTCTCCGCCATGGCGATGAAGTTGCCGCCGGGAACAACAATCAACCGGTAGTCCATGAGCTGCGCTTCACTCATGCCATTCAACTGCCGCGAAGTCGCGGTGGAGTACTCGAAATGCTTCTCCTTCAGGATCGCCTCAACCGCCGCGACATCATTGGCTGACGTTCCACCTCCAGTGAACAGAAGAACTGGAGGAACATGCGCTGGCCCTGGTGACGTGCAGCCAATCAGCGCAAATGAAGCAAGGAGCAGGAGGGTTCGCATTGTTGCTGCCGCGCGGGCTGAGCTGCGGCGCCAACATACAGGATATGACATCCTCAAGCGCCGGGGCTCAACGTTGTCATCGCCCCGCTGGCCGGCTGAACACAGCACCGTGGGGAATGGCCGCGCCATTCCCGCCGTGCGGCCACGTGATCCCCTCCATACGCATTCCCGCCTCGCTGCTCCCTGCTGCGCGGAACCGTTCGTCGAGCGCCAGCTTCCCGTTCGTCTCGTCGAACCGCGCCATGACTACGCGCGACTTCATCGCCTGATAGCCCGTGATCACCACACGCCGGTGATTCGGCTCGATGCCGATCCAGTGCGGCACGTCGTTGTCGCCGAGCGTCACGCGCGAGACTTCACGTGGATGCGCGGGATCGGAAACGTCCAGGCTCACCACCGCGCTCCACGCCGGCACCGTGATCAGGAAATACTTCCCCGCCACGATCGGCACCGCGCAGTTCGTGCCCGCCTTCCGTGGAAACGACGCCACCATCCGCGCACTCGGCGCCGCCGACGCGACGCCGTCGAGCAGGTACAGCCCGCAATTGAACGTGGATACCATCACCGTCTTTCCATCGCTCAACACGCGAGGTTCGGCAGAGAGATACCCCTCGCTGCCACCCGGCCCGTTGGGAAGGTCGATGGTGTGCAGCAGTGACAGGTCCGACAGCCGCCAGAACTGCAGCGTGCGCGTTGAGTCGCCCTTCTCCATGTCCGTTGTGGTGACGACCACCCGATCCGCAGCGGGAAGAATGGCTGCGGAATAGGGCCGAATGCGACGATCCACTCCGGGTTTATCCGACGAACTGGCGCGCACCACGTCGCCACGCGGCGTCATCTCGATCAACCCGCCCGGCGCCATACCAGCCGAGTCGTGCTGCATCTGGAACGTCGCAAGCACATTGTTGTTCGGGAGACGCCAGAAGCTGTGCGGATGCATCATCCCGCGCACGTCGCCGAACTGTTTTATAATCCGTGGAGCGGCAGGCTTGGTGAGGTCAAAGATGAATGACTGCCCTGAACCGAACCCGTTGGCGAACAACTGATTGTCTGCGGGCATGGCGTACTCCGTGTGGTGCGTGCGGTTGCCGCGCCCAGGCACTGGGAATGTCGTCACGAGCGAGCCGTAGTGATCGGACCCTTTCTTGTCGCGGATGTCGTAGACCGCGAGGAAGTCCGGCCCCGAGCTGTCGGCCGATGACGTCCAGAGGTACAGGTAGTCGCTCGACGCGATCGGTGCTCGCGCACGCCGCCCGGATTGGGAGTGTCCGTCCGCAGGGAGGCCGACGAGGCAGAGCAGGAGAGTCGAGGCAACGTTGCGAATGCGCATGACACGAAAGTACAAAATTCCGGACACGATCGCGACTACGGGGCCGGCCAGCGGGAAAGACACGAGAAATGCCGTCACACGCTAAGGACGCAGATCAACCGGTCGATACTCATGTGATTGATGTCTCGCCGGTCGCACCCGTGCGGCGGATGCGCCGCAGCATCGCAGCGAGACCTCGAGAGCCCGGAGCCTGGAGATTGGAAGGAATGGATCGGAAAGAAGCACCGGCACGTCATGCGCCGCCGACCCACCTGTCGCGCTCGCCACAGCGAATGATGTTCGCCGCCCTGACCATCGCACTCGCATGTCACGCGCACATCGCCTCGGCACAGTTGCCCTTCGTGCGCGATACCACCGCCCGACACTTCGCGCGGTCGCGCGACGAACTCCCCGCGATGTTGCGCGCCATTTCCACCCTCGTGGAGTCCGGGCTGGATACCGCCACTCGCGCGTTCCTCGTGAACGACATCCGCGCAACCAGACCTCACGATCGCAATGGTCCGGGCAATCGTGCGGAATACATGCGATACAAGCGGTATGTCGTCACCGCGCACTTTCGCGGGCGCGACGTTCCCCTCTCGTTCTTCACGTACTGGAACGACACCGGCACCGTCGTCGTTGGTACCCGGTCAACCGACACGATGCTCGTGCGGGCCATCGACTCGACCCTGTACTTTGCCCGCCTCGCGCAACTCGTCAGCCCGTCGAGGGTCCACCTTTCCGTCTGGACAAGTGCTCCCTCGTCCGGAACGCAGGCCGGGTTCGCCTTCACCATGAAGTCGCAGGGTGCTCCGCACTGCGGGAGTTACGGCAGCGAGAACCGGCTGCACTGGCAGGGCGATAGCCTCGACATCCGTATCCTTGGCGTGCCGCGACCAGGCGCATGTCCGAGCAGGGACGGATCTGGTGGGTCCGATATGTGGTTCGCGAACAAACCAGGCCGCTATGCCATCACCGTCGATGTGCACGGCGACACAAACCAGGTCGCGCTGCTTGTGACCGACACATCGGTCGCCCTCAGGCCCGTGCGAACCACCTTCGTGAAGGTCGATTCGACAACGCGGTGGATCTATCCAACCTCCACTCTTTCGTTGCGATGCCATCGCGAGGCCGGGGACCGCCGGCTGTGCGACGCACTCCATGAGTTCATTCAAGCGCAGCCGGATGTGAGCCCCTTCCATTTTCCATCCGTGGGAATCGCGCCAGGGGAACCGCATTTCGACGAGGAGCGCGTCATCGACTATCGCTATGCGAACGATGCCACCGTCCAGAAGATCCGCCGATGCATCGCGACGATACCAAATCAGGTTCGCCACAACTCGTGGGTTCGTCTGTCCGGGCGACTGAGTTCTGGCCCTTGGTGGAACGACACCCAACCTGGCAGCTCGAACTCGGACATGTACGCTCCGGCCGAGCTACTCGACGCGAGCGGCGACATCTCCCGAGGCTGCGGCGACGTCGGCGTGGTGGCGAGGGGAGAGCCCTCGCCACCTTCGTTATCGGCAGCGCGCCCTGTGAATACCACACACATCTCGACCTTCCAGTTCAAACAGACTGACCGGACCGAGGTTTCCGCACGGAGTGATGGCTGGATCGTGATGACGCCGCTCGACTCGTGGCCCCGCGAACCGTCTCCGACCACTCACCTCTACGCCCGGGCCGCGGACGCCCAACGTTGGGTCAATCGCGTTCGCGAGGTAATCAGTGGCCGAAGCATGAGCATCAACGATGGCGGGTCACCGCGCTTCATCCCGTCGCTGGGCCGCGGTAAGGTGAATGCCAACGCGAGGGTGGCGGATTCCGCACAACATGGGCGGGTGTCATTCGAGCTGCACGATTGTCGCGGTGTCGCAATCCAGTATAGCGTCGATAGTGCCGCGCTCCTCACGATTGCCGAAGCGGTGCAGGACGCGATCTACATCGCCCGAAGCGCATCGCGAGTGGCCACGCCGCCCACGCTCGCGCGGCCATATGAGGAAGGCGAGGTGTCGTGTCCTGCTGTGGCGCTGAACGCACCCGCTCCACCGCGCCCGTCCGACGCGCAGCGTATCGCCAAACCGCTCTCCGTCCGGTTCGTGGTGGATACCACTGGCCGCGTGGAAGAGGAGTCCATCCAGTTCTCCACCGGCCCGGCACTGGCGTTCGCTGCCCTGGTGCGCGCGGAAGTCATTGGGCGGCGCTACCGGCCGGCAATGTGGGCGGACGTCAAGGTGCGCCAGGTGGTCCGCATGGAAACCTCGGCGTTCAGATAGTCACGTCCCTGCCTCGTTGGTGCCGAACGCTACCCGCCAGTTCATCGCACCTTGTAACAGAGCTCCACCATGCCATTCCTGTAGCCTTTGACCTCTGTCAGGTGAAGAGCGACATCTCTGTCGAGCGTGTCGAAGAACGGAATCCCTTCACCAATAAGGACGGGCAGGATCGAATACCGAACTTCGTCGGCGAGCCCGAGGCGAAGGCATTCTCCACACAACACCCCGCCGCCAACGAACCAGATGCTGCGGAACGAAGGGCGCAGGCGCTGATTGACGAACTCCGCAAGATCGCCCGAGTAAAACTCGACGGTCGGCCGGGTCCGTGGCAGCTCGCGAGTCGTGAGGACGAAGGTCGGTTTGTCGGCGTACGACCACCCGAATCCCTTGGCTTCAAAGCCGAGCGCCGTCTCATAGGTTCGCGATCCCATCACATAACAGTCGATCGTCTTGAGAAACGCCTCGACGAATCCAGGCTCCATGGTGTGCCCGTCCGGGAATTCGTCCGAGGTCTCGAGCCAGTCGACACGCCCGTCCCGTCGCGCAATAAAGCCGTCAAGACTCGCCGCCATGTGAATCGTTACCTGAGAGTCAGGGTTTGTCATCGCTCGTCCTCGGCGTTTGCTTTGGCATCATCGCCACCCACGTGGCTGTAGCGACACAAAATGCAGAATCCCGCGGTTCGACAACAGCCAGCCATCCGCACCGGCCAACCGAAGTGAAGAAAAACCCGATCGACAACCACGTCGCCATTGTGACCGGCGGAGGCCGAGGGCTTGGTCGCGCAATGGTCCTCGGCCTTGCGCACGCGGGCACGCACGTCGTCGCGACCGCCGCGCGCGAACCGTCCGAAATCGACGCCGTTGCGGAAGAGGTTCGACAAACTTGCGGCGAATCACGCGTTCTCCCTGTTGTCGCCGATGTCACGCAGGACGCAGACTGCGCGCACGTCGTCGCCGCCGCGCTTGAGCGGTTCGGCCGGCTCGACATCCTGATCAACAACGCCGCTCGTGGCATGAAGTACGTCAGCGACGCGTTTCTGACCGAGCCCACGCCCTTTTGGGAAGTTGACACCGAAACGTGGCGCTTGATGATCGATACCAACGTGAATGGCCCCTTCCTGATGGCGAAGCACGCGGTTCCCGTGATGCTCACGGCCGGCTGGGGACGGATCGTCAACGTCTCCGCGAGCCAGACGACCATGCGCCGGCGTGGCTTCTCTCCCTACGGCCCGTCCAAGGCAGCCCTCGAATCGGAGACGATCATCTGGGCGCACGATCTCGAAGGCACCGGTGTCACAGTGAACGCGCTGCTGCCTGGAGGGCCGACACTGACCGGCATGGTTCCCGAAACCGTATCGGACGAGGCGAAGTCGGCGATGCTCAATCCGTCGATCATGGTTCCACCGCTACTCTGGCTCGTATCGCCGGAGGCCGATGGCGTCACGGGCCGTCGGTTGGTGGCGAACAAATGGCAGACCGGGAGTAACGGCGCCGTGGAAGTGGAATCGGCAACCGAACAGGCAGGTTGGTAGGGCTGTCGCCTCGAGCGCGGACCGCGTACACCGTGAGCCCGGTTGCCGCCATCGCGCCCGCCACAGCCGCGCCGATCAAGGCGTCGCGCCGCACCGGATCGCGCGCAGGGGCCGTATCGCGCGCTTGTCGCTCACCGGCGTGGCGGCGAACGCCGTCATTGGCCACCGCAGTCACGGCCTCATTGAGGCGCTGCGCGCCCGCGGCTCCCGGCGCGGCGACGAACAGGAGTCCACCCAACAGCAAGAATTTGCGGCACGACATACCGTAGTCCTCCCGGGTCCCCGTCGATGTGCATTCGCGATTCGGCTCCGTCACGACGATGCCACTTCGTTGATGGCCGGAAACCAACCAATCATGTGCACCTCATGGACGCCGCGCAACGGCGGCAGGCTGACCCACTCGCTTCCGCCAGCAGACCGCGCTGGCGTGAAGCCGCTCCAACGGCGTAATCTTCAGCATCGTGCCGGAAAACTCCGTGGAGGAAATCCAATGAAGGCGTTCGTACGTGCAGCACTGTTCCTGACATTCGTATCCGCGGCGGCAGAGGCGCAAGTCAACGCTGGCGCACTCAAGCCTGAGTCGAGCCTGCCGTTCACGATGACCCAGGTCGCGACGTTCAAGCTGCCATGGCGCATCGCCTTCCTTCCCGATGGACGCATGCTCATCACGGAGAAGGTCGGCGCGCTCTCGCTGGTCACCCAGCAGGGCGTAAAGACGCCAGTCACGAATGTCCCGGCCGTCCTGTGGCAGGGACAGGGTGGCATGCTGGGCGTCTACGTATCGCCCAACTATGCCACCGACCACTTCGTCTATCTCACGTACTCTGAGCCCGGCGACGGCGGGTCGAGCCTGGCGCTCGCACGAGCCAAGCTGTCCATCGCCCAGGGCTCGGCCAGCCTTGACGGACTACAGGTCATCTGGCGCGACGGCGAACGCGGGCGGGGCGGACAGTTTGGCGCCGCAATCGCCTTCTCTCCCGACAGGAAATATCTGTTCCTGACAGTCGGCGACCGGCAGCGCATGACCCCAGCGCAAGATCCCGACTCGCCGCTGGGCAAGATCCTGCGCCTGACGCTCGACGGCAAACCCGCGCCGGACAACCCACAGGCCGGCAAGACGGGCGCGGCTAGTCTCGGAGTGATCAGGCCGCCGCAGAACACGGAGGTCGCCAAGACCGCGGCAGTCGTGTCCACCTACACATTTCCCGGACCGAACCTGACGCCGTCCGAAACATGGACCACAGGTCATCGCACTCCGTACGGCTTGGCGTTCGGAGCCGATGGACGGCTGTGGGAAGTTGAACATGGTCCCAAGGGCGGTGACGAACTGAATCTGATCGAGGCCGGCAAGAACTATGGATGGCCGCTCGTTTCGTACGCCGTCAACTACGACAACGTGCCAATCCCCAGCCCCGATACTCGGCCCGACCTGACGAAGCCCGTCATTTACTGGACGCCCATCATCGCACCGGGCAGTATCACTTTCTATAAAGGTGCGATGTTCCCGCAGTGGCAGGGCTCGGCGCTCATGGGTGGTATGGCAACCCTGTCGCTCAATCGCATCACCTTCGATGGCAAGGGTGGAGCCGCGGCGGCCGAACGCTGGCTCGTCGGCCACCGCATTCGGGACGTGGCCGTCGCTCCCGACGGCGCCGTCTGGTTGGTCGAGGACGCTGATCCGGGCGCGCTGTTTCGACTCACGCCAAAGTCGCCCTGACCGGCGCGAGCAATCGTAAGGCTGTCAAAACAAGCGCGCCGGCGAAAGCCGCCGCGCTTGTTTTGTTTTCGCCGCGGGCGAGGGTCCTGCTGAAAGCGCTCAACGCTTCGGCGCATAATGTTGTCCAATTGCCGAGACTCATTTCTCTGGCGAACAGACTTTCATGAAACCGCACCTTCTGGCCCTCGCAACGCTCGTGCTGGCCATCGCGCCTACCACGCCGGTCCCCGCGCAACAGGGCTTCACTGATGCGTTTCCCCCCGACGAATTCGCCGCCCGCCGCACGAAGGTCATGGCGTCGTTGGGCGACGGGCTCGCAATCCTTCAGGGTGCCACGGAACGGCGGGGCGAATCACCGCTGAGACAGAGCAACCAGTTCTTCTACCTCACGGGCGTCGTCGAGCCTCGTGCCCTGCTCATCATGGATGGCAGGACGAAACGCACCACACTGTTCATATTGCCCATCTCTGCCGAGCGAGAGCGAACTATCGGGCCCTATCTCGGCGTCAACGCTGCAACGACGCGCATCACAGGCATCGACGCGATCGCCCCGCGCGATTCGTTTGCCGCCGCGCTGGCGACCATCGCAGCGGACGCGCGCACCATCTTCACGCTCTTCGAACCCGAGATACTCGGCAGCGAATCCTGGTATGAAGTGCGGGACCACATGCGCGACGTGAAAAACGACCCTTGGGACGGTCGCACCTCGCGCGAAGATGTCTTCATCGCGCACTTGAAGGACGCCGCGCCCAAGTCGGAGATCAAGCCTCTCGACCCGATTCTCAACACGATGCGTGCGGTGAAGAGCCCGCGCGAAATTGCGATGATCCGGGAAGCAACGCGGCTGGGCGGACTCGGTATCATGGAGGCGATGCGCGACGCCAAACCCGGCATGCGCGAGTACGAACTGGAGGCCGCTGCCGAGTATGTCTACAAGCGCGGGGGCGCCTATGGCGAGTCATACTTTCCATTAGTCGCAGACGGTCGGAACATGCAGTACTTGAACTACCACAAGGATCGCGCCCTGCTCGTGGCCGGCGACCTCGTCCTGTTCGATTGGGCACCCGACATCGCCAACTACACCACGGACGTCACGCGGGTTTTTCCCGCGAACGGGCATTTCACCTCGCGGCAGCGCGAGTTCTACACGATCTATCTCAGCCTGTATCGAGCGGTGATGACATCCATTCGTGTGCACGTCACTGGCCGCGAGATCATGGACAGCGCCGTCGTAAAGATGGACGGGATCCTGGCCGCTTATCACTTCACCGACCCCGGCATCAAGGCGGCGGCAGAGGCGTTCGTCAAGGCGTATCGTCGCAATACCGACGGTACTCGTGTACGCACCTCACTCGGCCACAGTGTCGGGATGTCCGTGCACGACGTTCCCAACCCAACCGCGACACTCGAGCCCGGCTACGTCTTTACGATCGAGCCGGTGATGACCACGGAGGGAGGGGAACTCTCGATGCGTCTTGAGGACATGATCCTCATGACCGAAACCGGGTACGAGAATCTGTCGGCGTTCATTCCGGTCGAGATTGCCGCCATCGAGAAGCTGATGGCGCAGCCGGGGCTTGGCACGCATGTGCTCAAGCTTCGTCCGCCACGGCGTACGATAATCGCCAGGTGATCGTCGCGTAATCGTTCGCCGTCAACGCGCGCGGGCAATCCGGAGTCGCATCAACCTCGACGGTCACTGAACCACAGGATGCGCGACGTTGTACGCGCTGACAAAGGCACTCGTCCCGGCGCCATCCGGCAACCGCCGAAGCGTCTCCACAATACCAGACATGTCGAACGTCAGCACGATCTCCACGTCCTCATCCGAGTGCCGCCGCTCCACCGGACCGTGGTTGTGGAGCTGCGGGATCGCCACGCGACGGTCAACCTGCACGCGCGCGAGCTGTCGCTCGCAGTCCGCTTGCAGCGCGTCGATTCGCGCGCGCTGGTCAGCGGACAGTTGATGTGCTTCCATGACATCCTCGTGTGACTAGTGCTTCGGCCGCAAGCCTCACCCCCATTGAGTATGTCAGCATCCACCGCTCCGTGCCAGACGGAAGGGACGCTCCTACGCCGCCCGCGCCATCACCGTGAGATACATGCGCCGCCGCTTCACATACCCAATGCGCGCATACAAGGCGATTGCCGAATGATTCTCGGCAACCACGTGCAGGAATGGCATGCTGCCACGGTCGCGAATACCGCGCGCCACCGCAGACAGCAGTGCGCGCGAGTATCCACGTCCACGATGCTCGGGATGTGTGCAGACCGCACTCACTTCACTGAACCCATCGGGCCGTAACCGCTCACCCGCCATGGCGACGAGCCTGCCGCCCACATGAATGCCGAGATAACCCCCCAGTTCGTGCGTGCGCGGGGCGAACGGTCCGGGTTTCGTGAGGTCCACCAAGGCCTGCATCTCTGGCACATCGCTCTCGCCGAGCGCGTCGAGCGTGAGAGAGTGCACATGTTCGTGGTGCGTCTCCTCGACCATCTGAATGCCCGTCACAAGCTGCACCACCTTCAGTGCGGGGAACGCATCCGGCGGCACAACTGGCTCCACCGTGAACGTCGCGACGTGATCGCCCACGGCCATCAACTCGAGTAGTGCCGAGAAGCTGGACGGCGATTCGTCCAGTATTCCCGCAAAGGGGGCGACGTCCGGGGGATAGCGCTTGGCCATCGGGCCGCCCAGGGCGAGCGCGGTGTGCTCGGTATTGAGCGCACTCCATACCGGCATGTCGAGAGCGTTCACGGCTTGCAATTGGTGCGCTGTTGCGGTGTCGGTGGCGAAACGCGAGGCTACGTCATGAGTACGACGACGACGGCAGTCGTTCCATTCGTGCCGTGCCAGCCAAATCGCGACCGTCATCGTCGCATTGACGCGAAGCCGAGTCGCAAGCAGGGTGGCCACGGCGTCGGAAACATACATTCAAAGGCATGATGAAACTCACCATCATCATCGCGTTCTCCGTCGCCGCCGCCATCGCAGCGCTGTTCGCCTACGGCGCCCTGCACTGGAACGTGCAAACCCGCGCCCTGCACAAGCGCCTTGGCCTCACCCGCACGCAACCGGCCGAACCAACCGTCAACTTCCGCGAGCTGGGCACTCTCCCACCTCCAGTCCAACGCTACCTGCGCCTCGTCCTCACCGACGGAGCGCCAATAATCGTCGCCGCCAGATTCCACCACACCGGCACTTTCAACAGCAGCGAGGCCGGCGAACGCTGGTCATCATTCACCTCCGTGCAAGACACCGAAGCGCACGGCCCGGCCTTCATCTGGGACGCCCGCATCCACATGATTCCCAGGGTCCCGGTCCGCGTCCACGACGCCTACATCGCCGGCCAAGGCCTCCTCCACGCATCCATACTCGGCGCGTTTTCCGTCGCCGACCTGCACGACACCACCGACATCGCCGCCGGTGAACTCATGCGTTGGCTCGCGGAGACAACGTGGTATCCGACCGCATTGCTCTCATCCCAGGGCATCCGCTGGACGGCAGTGGACGCACACTCCGCCCGTGCCACACTTGTCCACGGCACTCTCACCATCACACTCCTGTACACCTTCGGCGTCGACGGGCTGATCGAAACGGTGCTCGCCGAGTCGCGCAGCCGCACTGTTGCCAACCGCATCGTTCCGACACCATGGCAAGGCCGCTTCTGGAACTATGAGAAACGCGACGGCCTGCTGGTGCCGCTCGACGGCGAGGTCTCATGGCTACTCCCATCGGGCCCAAAGCCGTACTGGCGCGGGCACCTCGACGCCCTCAATTATCTCTTCGCTGATCCAACCCATCCCCCGGCCACGCGATGACCCACCACCCCACACGCAGGGAATTCATGGGCCTCTCGGCCCTCGGCATCGCTGGCATCGTCGCGCGACCGGTCATCGGCGATGCGGCAACTGTCGCGGCCGAAGTGGCGCCGAGCACGCGGGGCGCGGAGCCGGATCTGGTGGTCACCAACGCCAGTGTCTACACGATGGACGCCGCAATGCCGCGCGCCGAGGCGTTCGCCGTGAAGAACGGACGATTCGTCGCCGTTGGCAACTCGGCCGCAATGAAGGCGCTCGCGGGGAAGGGCACACAGCTCTACGACGCGAAGCGAATGACGATCGTCCCCGGCTTCATCGACACGCACAACCACGCGTTCGGCAACGTTCTGTTGTACGAGGTGATCGTCGGCAATCCGTTCGAGGTGGAGTTCGTCACCATCGCCAGTATCATCGACAAGCTCCGCGCACGCGCACAGCAGACGCCTGCGGGCACCTGGGTGGAGGGGTGGTTCTTCGACGACACAAAGGTGAAGGACAAGCGCGCCCTGAACGTCCACGATCTCGACAAGGTGTCCACTGAACATCCTGTTGTCGTGCGGCATCGCGGCGGACACACATCGTTCTACAACAGTAAGGCGCTCGACCTGGCTGGCGTGAATCGCAACACACCCAACCGGCCTGGCGGCACGTACGATCGCGACACGAACGGTGACTTGAATGGCCGCGTCACGGATCTCGCGCGCGACGTGTTCGACAAGGTCGGCGGCCGCCCTGTATTCACAACAGAGCAGGTGGCGCAACGCGAGCGGGACGGGCTGGCGCACATCTCGAAGGAGTTTGCGCGCTACGGCCTCACGAGCGTACACCACGAGGGCGGCGACCTGGCCGCGCTCCAGGACGTGCGCGCACGCGGCGACCTGAAGCATCGCGTGAGCTACGAAGCGAGTGGCCGAGTACTGGAATCGATGATCGCGGGCGGCATAAAGACCGGGTTCGGCGACGAATGGATCAG
>JBDUCM010000248.1:0-5859 GCA_040003455.1 bacterium | reverse complement strand
CCGGCTGCACCGGCTACGTGAGTACCGGTATGCGCATGACCCGCATGCCCATGGCCCGCATGCCCTGCATGCCCATGACCGGCATGGGAACTCCCGGCGCGTCCGCCGTGCGAACCGTGGGAGAGCCCGCCGATCGCCATGATGCCGAGTCCCACCGCGCCCGTCGCGAGTGAGACCGTGTAAAGATCCATGATGTGGAAACTATCGGCGGGATTGGCGGTCGCTAGGACCGCCGGGACAAACGGACCGGCGTGCGGTATGTTCGGCGTATGCGACTCCGTTCGAGACTCTTCCTCCTTGCACTGCTCGCGACGCCAGCCATCGGTCGCGTCTCCGGGGCGCAAGACGCCACCCCGCGTGCCGCCGGTACCACCGGCATCACCATCAGCGGTGTAGTGCACGACAGCATCGCTCACGTACCACTCGCCGGCGCCGCGGTTCAACTTGTCCCCGCCGAGGCAGGTCGGGCCGGTTTTTCCGCGTCATCGGATTCGTTGGGCCGCTTCACCATCGCCGGCGTGGCGGCCGGTCGCTACACCATCGGCTTCTTCCATCCGATGCTCGATTCACTCGGCCTCCAGCCCCCGCTCCGCGAAGTGGTGGTCGCCGGCGACAAGCCCGTGCGCGCCGACCTGGGTATCCCCTCCGCCGCCCGCCTTCGCACCGCCATCTGCGGTCCCGGTTCGGCCCGCGACTCAGGCGGTGTTGTGGTGGGTGTCCTCCGCGACGCCCATGATGGCGCCGCCATCGCCAAGGGATCGGTCGCCGGCGAATGGCTGGAGATGTCCTTCACCGTCGGTGGCGTTTCGCGCCGTGTCCCGCGTCTGGTGGTCAATACGGCCGAGAACGGTTGGTTCGCCCTGTGCAATGTGCCGAGCGGCGGTACCATGGCGCTGGTTGGAAGCCGGGGAAATGATAGTACCGACCGGATCGACGTCGAAGTTCCGGCCGAAGGCTTCCTGCGACGTGACCTCTATGTTGGCACCATTCGCATGCTCGCCGCACGAGATACCACGCATCAAGCCGACACCATGCCGGTAGTTCAGCGCCGTTTGCGCGCTGGAGATGGACGTCTCACAGGAACAGTCGTCGCCGTGGCCGGAGGCAAGCCACTCGCAGGCGCACAGGTCAGCATCCTGGAAGGACCCGTCACACGAGCAAATGATCGCGGCGAATGGACCATCGCCGACGCCCCAAGCGGCACCCGGGTGCTCGAAGTCCGCGCCGTGGGCTACTACCCGGAACGCCGCCGAGTGGACGTGGTGGACGGCGCACCCCCGATTCGGCTGGCCCTTTCCACCCTCAAGGCCATGCTCGATACCGTCAAGATCACCGCCTCTCGGCTCAGGGGCGGAGACCTGAGCGGTTTCGAGAACCGGCGCAAAACGGGCATCGGCGACTTCCTCGGGCAGGAGGACATCGCGAAACGAGGAGCGCGCAACACGTCGGACATCTTCCGCCAGATCAGCGGCCTCCACATCGTGGGTGCGGAGCCCGACCGGACGCTCTCCATGCGCAACTGCGCACCAACCGTCTATCTCGACGGCTTCATCCTGCCCGAAAACCTGAGCATCGACGAAATCGACGGCCTGGTACTGCCCCAGGACATCAAGGGGATGGAGGTCTACAAGGGGCCGGCCACCCCCGGCCAGTTCCAACAGCGGATGACCGGGTGCGGCGCCGTGGTGATCTGGACCAAATGACCATCCGCTCCTATTACGGCGACTCCTATAGATGGGAGTTCGACGCCACGGTCCTGGAAGTCCTGGATGAATCCGGTGCCCCCCGCGTGGTGCTCGATGCCTCGTACTTCTATCCCACCTCCGGCGGCCAGCCGCACGACACCGGCACACTCGGCAACGCCAACGTGATGGACGTGAGCATCCGCGCGAGCGACGGCGCGCTGCTGCACCACGTGGACGCGCCCGTCGCCATCGGGCCCACGAACGCGACAATCCACGGCGCCCGTCGCTTCGACCACATGCAGCAACACTCCGGACAGCACATTCTCTCGCAGGCGTTCATTCGCGTCGCCAACGCCACCACCATCGGCTTTCACCTCGCCGACACGGTTTCCATCGATCTCGACGCACCGGCGCTGTCGGACGCCACCATCGCCGACGCCACCGAAGTGGCCAACCAGCTTCTCGCCGCCAACGTCGCCGTGCGCGCCTGGTTCCCCTCCGCCGAGGAGCTCGCGGACATCACGCTGCGCAAGATGCCCGACGTGGACGGGCCCGTGCGCATCGTCGCCATCGGTGACTTCGACATCTCCGCCTGTGGCGGTACGCACGTGGCACGCGCCGGTGAAGTGGGGCTGCTCTCCGTTGTGCGCACGGAGCGGATGAAGCGCGGCACGCGCATCGAGTTCATGGCCGGTCATCGCGCGCGCGCCGACTACGCGCGCAAGCACGCCATCGTCCAGCAACTCTCGGCCGCACTCACCTGCGCTCCAGCAGAACTGCCCGATGCCGTGGCACGTCAGGCCAACACCATCGCCGACACGCGTCGCGCCCTCGTCGCTTATCGCGAACGGGATCTCGACGACGAAGCGCTAGCTCTGGCCGCGCAAGCAACGCAGCATGGCGCAGTGAAGGTGGTGCGCGCCACATGGACCGGCCGCGCCATTGATGAAGTGAAGGGCCTCGCGCTTCGCCTTACCACCGAGGCGGACACCGTGGTGCTGTTCGGCGTTGACGGCGCGCGTGTGCAACTCGTGTTCGCACGATCGGAGAACGTCACCCTCGACCTCAAGCCCGCCTTCGATCGCGCACTCGCCGCACTTGGCGGCGGCAAGGGCGGTGGCGGGCGCATCCTCATGGGTTCCGCGTCGTCTATGGGCGCCGCAGCGTTGGAAGAAGTACTGGGCAACGTCGAGTTACCATCTTGAGCGCAATGAAGGATCTCCGCCTCCCCGCCGCATGACCCTGACTCGCCGCGAAGCACTCGTCCGTCTGAGCGCCCTGCTCGCCGTGCCGCTCATTCGCTGGCCGGAGCGCCTCGCCGATCCACTCGCCGGCACCGTTGTCGAATATCAGGCCGGCCGCGTGCGCGGCGATTGGACCGCTGCGGAAGTCACCGCACGCGCGCTCGATCGCTGCAACAAGTGGAACGCCACCCTCCACGCCGTCGATCAATTGTCGGCCACCGCGCTCGCCGACGCCCGCGCGTCCGACGATCGTCTGCGGCGCGGCGCGCTCCGCGGACCACTCGACGGCGTCCCTGTGTTCGCGAAGGCCATCTATGATATGGACGCCCTCCCCACCACTGCGTCCAACGCCGACTGGTCGCGCCTGTTCCCCGCATCCGTTCGTCGCGATGCCATCGAGGTCGCGCGCATGCGTGCTGCCGGCGCCGTGGTCCTCGGCAAGACCGCCGCCGACGATTTCGCGTATCACGGAAACGGAACGAGCACGCTCTCCGGCCAGGTGCGCAATCCGTATGACGCTACGGGAGTGAAGACTCCAGGCGGCTCGAGCGCCGGCTCAGCCGTGTCCGTCGCCTGCGGCATGGCCTTCGCCGCACTCGGCACCGATGACGGTGGCTCCAATCGCATTCCCGCGCAGTTCTGCGGCATTGTGGGCATGAAGCCAACGTTTGGTCTCGTGCCGCGCACCGGTGTGATTCCCACCTGGCCGTACCTCGACACGCACGGCCCACTCGCGCGCACCGTCGCCGATGCCGCATTGCTGCTGGACGTCATCGCCGGCCCCGACGCGTCGGACGGACTCGCGCTGACTGCGCCATGGACGTGGGGCCGCCTCGCCGTACTCCGCGACGACGCACTCGAGCACGCGCGACTGGGCCTCGTGGACGCGCACGTACCGCGCACGCAGATGACCACGGAGTCGCTCGCGATGTTCGACCGAGCGATAGCGGATCTTCGTGCTGCGGGCGCGACGGTGGAGTCCACTGCGCCCACGGTGACACGCGTCAATGTGCGCGCGCTGTTTGCCGAGGCGGCGCAGGCGCGTGGTGATGTGGCGCCAAATGCCAACAGTCCTGCGGCAACCGCCAACGCGTTGCTCCGCTATTTCCAGGGCCAGAACGGCGACGCGCGCCGCGACGTGGAGCGCGGCCTCGCGGCATACCGCGCGTACTACGATGTGCTGCCGAGAGAGTGGAGTGAGATGGCAACACTCATCGACCAGCCGTACGAGCGCGATCCCGCCGGCGTCTCCTTTGCGCGCTCGCGTGAAACCGTCGTGGCGCAGTTGGCCGAGACGTTTCACGTGCAGCGGCTCGACGCGATGGTGTATCCCACCATGCCCTTTCCCGCGCCGCGCGCCGTTGATCCGTGGCCCGATGTGCGCACCACGCTTGGCTATGGCAACTGGCTCGGCCTTCCCGAAGTGTCGGTGCCGTCAGGGCTCGGCGCCGATGGCATGCCCGCCGGCAACATCTCGTTCGTCGGGTTGCCTGGCAGCGACGCGCGGCTGCTCGCGCTGGCGCACGCGTACGAACACCGTTCGAAGCGCTTCGTCCCGCCGCGCGTGCCAATCTGAGAGACGGAAGAACGGCCCTACGGAACGTCGGCGATGCGCACGAAGGTGCCATCGTCGATCTTGCCCGCACGAACGCGATACACCGTGATCCCCGAGGGAAAGCGTAGCGCGCCTTCGCCCGACGGGCCGACCACCGCCGCCGTCTGGTTGAAGCGCGTCGGCACGCCATCATAGCGAAGCTGCTCACGCACGTGCATGTGGCCACCGAGCGCCATGGGAAGTCGGGGGAGCCCGATGATGGCGAGGATATCCTTCGCGTTCGACACCGTGTGCCGAAAGTTGGTCTTCCCCCCAATCGTGATCGTTGACGGAGCAGGCGGCCCGTCCATGAACCCGTTGATCGATTCCACCGCCGTGAAGAACGGGATGTGGTTGAACGTCACCACTGGCATGGTGGGAGCGATCATCGCAAGATCGCGCTTGAGCCATTCCACTTGCGTGCTGTCCACGTGGCCGTAGTACGACTGGTCGTCGATGTCCACGCTGTTGAGGCCAACGAAATGAATGCCGCCAAAGTTGAACGAGTAGTAGTCGGGCCCGCGATAGTGATGGTACATGGCGCGACCATACAACGGATGGGTGGCACTCACCCCTGACTTCGTCCGCTCGATCCCGAAGTTCTCGTGATTGCCGGGCACCGTCCACAACGGAACCGTGAACTGCGTCGCCTGGGTTTGGAACAACTCGTAGTAGCCCGTCGCTTCGGCTTCGCCCACGCGTAGTGCGTCGCGCACGAGATCGCCGGTCAGCAAGACAAAGCTCGGGCGAATGGAGTCGACGAGCGCTCGGAAGCGCGCCGTCCTGTTCACGCTTGCCGCGCTGATGTGCGTGTCCGAGGCGTGCACGAAGCTGAACTGTGCCGGCACGGGCGCAGGCGCCAGCCCAAACTCTGCGGCGCCATCCGCCGTGTTTCGCCAGAACGATCCCGTCAAGCGGTAGCCGGACGGAACGCTCACGAACACCAGCGCGGTGCCGGCGGAATTGGCGAGCGTGAACTGGCCATCGGCGCCGGTGCGGACGACGTTGACCTGATCGGACACCACCACGCCGGGCAGCCCGGGCTCACCGGCGTCGCGCTTGCCGTTGGCGTTGCGATCGAGGTAGACGGTGCCGGAACCGATGACCGTGGAGGCGGCGAGGGCGAGTATGGTAAGCATCTTCAAGAATAGTGAGGAGGCGGGCTGTGCGAGGCAACAACCTGAGCATGAGCACGAGATGGAGCTACCAGCGGGAGCATGAGCGTGAGCGTGAGCTTCCAGCACTGAGCATATCAGAGCTCGAGCTCTAGCTCCGAGCTCAAGCTCGAGCCCTGATCGGCTCAATGCTGGCAGCTCCACGCTCACGCTCGTGCTCC
>JBDUCM010000097.1:0-19907 GCA_040003455.1 bacterium | reverse complement strand
TCATCAACGCGTAGTCGGGCATCGTCTCGCTCCTGGACCCAATACTGTTCACTAGCAGCCTTCATCAGGCCGGGACGAACAAACCGCAGTTACCACAGAGGGCCCAGAGGAACACAGAGGAAGAGCAAGCAACAGGCTTCGGCCAACCCTCCCTGCCATCAGTATCCCCGTGGTTCAAGTAATGCGCATCAACTCGCATTGACTGGACAGCATTGGTCCTAGACCCTGCTCAGACGCGAGGCATTGAACTGGTCGAGCGCTTCGAGCATCGCGAGGACGTTCTCTTTCGGCATGCCCGGGCTCGTGCCGCCGCCCACCGACAGGATCATGCCGCGACCGTCTTCACCCGTGCCCCCCTCGAGCACCTCGAGCGTTGCCTCACGTACTTCGTCGGGAGTGCCGCGCACCGCGATTTCCAGCGGGTTCACGTTGCCCATCAGGCACATCCGATCGCCGACGCGTTCCTTTACCTCGCGAATATCCTTCTGCTTGCCCCAGTTCAGGACGTTGAAACCCGCATCCGGCAGGTGGTCGAGGCATGCGTCCACCTCGGCATCGTTGTGATAGAGCTTTACCCAGTCGCTGGGAAATGCATCGCAGATGCGTTTCAGGTACGGATGCGCAAACTCCTCGTAGTGCTCTTCATTGATGAATCCCACGATGTCATCGAGGACGAAGATGCCTTCCACCTGATCGCCGAGGACCTTGTGCTGGGCTTTCAACCAGTCGATGACCACGCGCGTGCAGAGATCAATCAGCCGGTGACACTCGTCCGGCCTCTCGACAATCTCGATCATCAGGTTCGTCGTACCACGAACAAATCCTGCGGTGCACAGCGGTCCGCGCGCGGTCACGAATGGAAGTATCTGCCCCTCGGCCTTGATTCTCGGCAGCGCCATCTTGTAGCGATGCAGCGTCATCGCGGCGAACGCGTCGGCCTCCACCTCGTATTCCGGAAACTCGTCGATGTCCTCGAGGCGATAGAGCGTGTGATACTCACTCGGGGTGTTGTCTTCCCAGAACTTGATCTTCGCGCCTAGAATGGATGGCTCGGCGGCCATTCCATATTCCATCCACCAGGATGGAACGAAGATGATGTTCGGAAACTCGCGCTCGATCTTCAGGTTGGACTCGAACCACAGATCCGGGTTCAGGTAGTAGTCCATGTGCTTGATGCCCAGATAGCCCGGAATCCAGGGGCTGTCGATGATCATCGCCATCGGCACGGCATCCTGTTTCTCCAGGCGTGCAGCGCGCTTGAACGTCTCCCACTGGTCGGGGCGCATGGGGTTTCCTCACGGTAGTTGGCAATGCGAACGGTCCGCACTGGCGGTCGTCCCCGAGTGCACGTTCTTGCGGTCGAGATAGATATTATGACTTTATGAGGGTGCCAAGTCACGCTGAGGTTGTCAAGACAGTCAGGCCGCGAATTGCGGTGGTTCTGGCAAACCGCGCGAGCCGTGGTCGACTCCGCCTTCGGTCGATTCGACTGGTCTATCGGTCACATTGTCAAGAAGTAATCGTTGCATGCCGATTGGGAGACTCAACGCCGGACATATTGACAAGCGCAGTACTTGGCCTCACTTTTGCCTATAGCTCAGGTAGAACACAATGACAGCTCTGTTGTAGCGCCTTCGCGCGACTCTTCAGGGCGGCTTGCAGGGTCGGTCCCCAACGGGACCGACCCTGTTCGCGTTTTCATAAGTACACCATTGGGTTGGCTGTCTGCCGTGCGTACGACGGCCTGCGCACGGCCATGCGCCAGGGAGGGTGTCGCGTACGGCGCTCGGCGTCCGCGACAGCCCTGCATTTGGCTGGACGCCACAACGGTGCCGTACCACATTGTCTGTGGACGCAATGGTGACCGACGGCGCGCGGCCCCACACGCAGACCGCGCGCGTTTGCTCGACACCTCGACAAAGCCAGGGGAGATCCCATGAAGGTCAGCTTCAAGGTCAACGGCCAGCCAAAAACCGTCGACGTGCCTGCCGATCAGCCGCTGTTGTGGACACTTCGAGACACGCTGGACCTGAAAGGCACGAAGTATGGATGCGGCATCTCGCAGTGCGGCGCCTGCACCGTCCATTTCAACGGCACGGCCACGCGCTCCTGCATGTTGCCAACCTCTCGTGTCCAGGGCGCCGAGATCGGAACCATCGAAGGACTCTCACCTGATGGAACGCACGCATTGCAACGGGCCTGGGAAGAACTCGACGTGCCCCAATGCGGCTACTGCCAGGCGGGCCAATTGATGTCGGCCTCGGCCCTGCTCGCGTCCAATCCGCATCCGACCGACGCCGACATTGACAGTGCCATGGACAACCTGTGCCGGTGCGCGACGTACACGCGCATCCGCCTGGCCATCCACCGCGCCGCCGAAATCAAGGCCGGCGCTCAGGATTCAGCTCCGCGGCCTCGCCAGTTGAATGAATCGAGGATCGAGTCATGACTACGCCCGTCAATGAATCCCCGACGCGTGTCTCCCGGCGAGACTTCCTCCGCGTCACGGCCATCGCCGGCGGCGGAATTCTCCTCGCCAGCTACGCCGAGCCATTGCGTGCCGCGGCGAACGTCGGCGAACGACTGGCTGTGGATCCACAGCTCAACGCCTATATCCGAATCACCCCTGACGGTATCATCACGATCATCGGGAAGAATCCCGAGATCGGACAGGGCATGAAGACGACGCTCCCCATGCTCATCGCCGAAGAGCTGGACGTGGACTGGGCCAACGTGCGCGTCGAGCAGGGCATGCTCGACAGCAAGAACTATACGGCGCAATCCGCCGGCGGGAGCACCGCCACGCCTACCAACTGGTTGCCCATGCGCCGTGTCGGCGCGGCGGGCCGCGCCATGCTGGTGGCAGCCGCCGCCGCAGAATGGGGTGTGCCAGCCTCCGAGTGTGACACCGACAGGGGTGTCGTGAAGCATCGGGGCAGCAACCGCACGATTACGTATGGGGCGCTCGCGACAAAGGCTGCGAGCATGACGGCGCCCGACCTGGCATCCGTGGCCCTCAAGGACCCAAAGACATTCCGCATCATCGGCTCGCGGGTTCGCGGCGTTGACACGCATGCCATCGTGACCGGCAAGCCGCTCTTCGGCATCGACGTTACAGTGCCCGGCATGCTCTACGCCACGTTCGTCAAGTGTCCGGTGTTCGGGGGCAAGGTCGTGAGTTCCAACGTGGCCGATCTCAAGTCCATGCCCGGAATCAAGCATGCATTCGTCGTCGAAGGCGGCACGGCGCTGGACGGTCTCCTGCCCGGGGTCGCCATTGTCGCGGAGAGCTGGTGGCAAGCCAGGACGGCGCGCGGCAAGCTGCAGGTCACCTGGGATGAGGGTCCGACGGCTCAGCAGAGCAGCGCCGGCTTCGCAAGCCAGGCTGCGGCACTCTCGCAGCAGCCGCCCCAGCGTTCCCTTCGGAAGGATGGCGACGTGACCACGGCCCTGGCGAGCGCCGCGAAGACGGTCAAGGGCGACTACTTCTATCCGTTCATCGCCCACGCATCGCTGGAGCCACAGAACTGCACCGCGCACATGAAGGACGGAAAGCTGGAGATGTGGGCGCCGTCGCAGAACCCGGGCAGCGGTCGCGCTCTCGTCGCCAAAACGCTCGGCATCAAGGACACCGACATCACGGTGCACATCACGCGATCGGGTGGAGGTTTCGGTCGACGCCTGATGAACGACTACATGGCGGAAGCCGCCTGGATCGCCAAGGAAGTTGGCGTGCCCGTGAAGCTGCTCTGGACCAGAGAGGACGACATTCAGCACGACTTCTATCGCCCGGCCGGATATCATTATTTCACGGGCGGTGTGGACGCGTCGGGCAAGCTCGTTGCCTGGCGGGACCACTTCGTATCGTTCGGCGAGGGCCAAGGCTGGTCGGCGGGAGCGAACATCGGCGGCACCGAGTTCCCGGCGCGCTTCATCCCGAACTTTGCACTCGATGCGTCGGTCATGCCCTTGGGCGTGCCCACGGGATTCCTCCGCGCACCGGGCAGCAACGGCATTGCGTTCGCCACCCAGTCATTCATCGACGAACTCGCCCACGCCGCCGGAAAGGACCCGGTACAATTCCGCCTTGACTTGCTCGCGAATGCGCAGCCCGAAGTCGCGCCGACCGCCGGCGGCCCGCAAGCGCAGCCATATGACGCCGCTCGCATGCGCGGCGTCCTCGAACTGGTTGCCGACAAGTCCGGTTGGGGAAAGAAGACCCTGCCGAAGGGAACAGGCATGGGCGTGGCCTTCCACTTCAGCCACCGTGGCTACTTCGCCGAGGTGGTGCAAGCCACAGTGAGCAAGGCAGGCGAAGTGAAAGTGGATCAGGTCTGGGTTGCCGGTGACATCGGGAGCGACGTGATCAATCCACTGAACGCCGAGAATCAGGTGCAGGGCTCTGTCATGGACGGGGTGGCACAGGCACTCGGCCAGGAAATCACCATCGAGAAGGGTCGCGTGGTGCAGAGCAACTTCAACGAGTTTCTCCTGCTGCGCGCGGAACAGGCATTCCCCATCGAGGTGCACTTCAGGAAGAGCCCAATCCCTCCCACTGGCCTCGGCGAGCCGGCGTTGCCGCCGGTGGTTCCCGCACTCTGCAATGCGATCTTCGCGGCAACGGGAAAGCGCATTCGCACGCTTCCCCTCTCGAAGTCGAATCTCAGCTGGACGTAGTTCATTCCGAACACTGTGGCCGGGCGATGCGTTCACTCTCGGGGTGAACGCCCGCTCGGTCAGTCCCCGCCTCCCACAAATCCACTCGCTATCCATGAAGATTCAGCGTAGGTCGTTCCACGCTGTCCTGTCGTTCGCGCTGTTGTTCGCGTCGGCCGGCACCGCGGCGGCACAAAATTCGTCCGCGGCTGACTTCTCTGCGTCGAAGCCGGGCCGCGATCCCAAGCAGCCTATCGACGAGGAGTACACGAAGAAGATCCTCGAATACACCACGGAGAAGTTCTTCCTTTCCCCGCTCGTCGACTACATGCCGGCATCGAAGACGGTGCCCACGCCCAAGGCCGTCCTCGGCGATATCGCTGGTGCGAAGAACTATTTCCCGTATTCGAAGGAGGTCTACGCCTATATGCGGTTGCTCGAGAAGTCGAGTCCGCGTGTAAAGGTGTTCTCCATCGGCAAGACGGAAGAAGGTCGCGAGATGATCGCCGTCGCCGTCGCGTCGGAAGAGCTGATCGCAAAGATGGACGCGAACCGGGACAAGCTCGCCAAACTGGCGGATCCGCGGTCCATCAACCTGGACGACGCCGAGGCCGCCAAGATCATCACGGATGTCGCGCCGGTCTACTACATCACCGGCACCATCCACTCGAGTGAGTCCGGGGCGCCCACGGCGATGATGGAGATGGCCTATCGGCTCGCAGTGGACGATTCGCCGTACATCAAGAACATCCGCAACAACGTGATCACGCTCATCACGCCGATCGTGGAAGTGGACGGACGCGATCGCATGGTGGACCTGTTTCGCTGGCACATGGCGCACCCGAACGACACGCCGCCCAATCTGCTCTACTGGGGTCACTACGTCGCGCATGACAACAACCGCGACGCCATGGGCCTGACCCTCAAGCTGTCGCAGAACGTGCTGAACACGTACATCGGCCAACAGGCGCAGGTCCTGCACGACCTGCACGAGTCCGTCGCCTACCTCTATGACAACACCATTGGCGATGGTCCCTTCAACGCGTGGATCGATCCTCTGCTCACCAACGAGTGGCAGATGATCGGCTGGAACAACGTGCAGGAAATGACGCGCATGGGAATGCCCGGCGTCTTTGCGCACGGCAATTTCGACACGTGGTCGCCAGGCTATCTGATGTTCCTGGCTGCCATGCACAATGGTATCAGCCGTCTCTATGAGACGTTCGGCAACGGCGGCACGGCTGAAACCATCGAGCGTACCCTCGGACCGAACGACACGCAGCGTACCTGGTTCAAGCAGAACCCTGCCCTGCCCCGCGTGATGTGGTCGCTGCGGAACAACAACAACTACGAGCAGACTGGCCTGCTCGTCTCGCTCAACTACTTTGCCAACAACCGCCACCTCTTCCTTCAGAATTTCTGGGAGAAGAGCAAGCGGTCCATTCTCAAGGCAAAGACGGAAGGGCCGGCGGCATATGTGCTTACCGCCAATGACCCGCGGCTCGGCGCGCAGGCTGACCTGCTTCGTACACTCCAGAAGCAGCACATCGAGATCTCCCGCGCGACGGCGCCGTTCAGCGTCACGATGCCCGCCGCTCCGCGCGCGGGTCGCGGTGGCGCACGGGCCGCGCAGGACTCGGCGACAGGCGGCGCCCGCCAGCAGACGGAAACCGAAACGCGCCAGTTCCCAGCGGGCAGCTACATCGTCCGCATGGATCAGCCGTACTCGCGCGCGGCCGACGCGCTCCTCGACCATCAGTACTGGAGCCCGAGCGATCCGCAGAAGACGCCCTACGACGACACAGGATGGTCCTTCCCTGAAGGCTATTCGGTGCAGGCGGTCCGCGTCGTCGATCAGAAGGTGCTTTCCGCATCGATGGAGCGCGTCACCGGCGACGTGAAGGCACCTGGCGGCGTGACGGGCACGGGAAGTGTCTTCGGCATCAAGCACAACGGCGACAATGCGCTCGCCACCCTGCGCTACAAGCTCAAGGCAGCAGACTTCCAGGCGGCCGAAGAATCCTTCTCCGCCAACGGTCAGACGTTCGGCCGTGGATCCTTCGTCATCAGCAAGGTGACGCAATCCGACCTGGACAAGGCCACGAAGGACCTCGGGATCACGGCGTACGCACTTTCCGCAGCGCCGAGCGTGAAGATGCATCCCCTCCGTGCCGCGCGCATTGCGATCATGCACACGTGGACAAGCACGCAGACGGAGGGCTGGTGGCGTTATGCGTTTGACGCGCTCGAGATTCCCTACGATTACATCAGCGTGCAGGATCCGGCGAAGGCCGCCGACCTCAATGCCAAGTACGACGTCATCATCTTCGGACCGGGCGGCGGCAATGGCATCGGTGTCATCGAAGGCATGCCCAAGTGGCGCAATCCCGTTCCGTGGAAGAACACTCCCGAAACGCCGAACATCGGCACCTGGGCGCAGACCGACGACATGCGTCAGGGACTCGGGTGGAATGGCCTCACCGCACTCCAGAAGTTTGTGGAGAAGGGTGGCGTGTTGATCACCGCCGACAACACCTCCGAGTTTGCCGTACAGTTCGGACTCTCGAACGGCGTGAGTGTGAACCAGGCGACTCGCAGCAAGGTCACGGGCAGTTTCCTTCGCTCGTCGATCGTGGACAACACCAGCCCGATTGCCTATGGCATTCCGGACGGCCTGTCCATCTATAGCGACAACGGACAGAGCTTCAGCGTGAGCAGCTCACGGGGGGGACGGGGCGGCGGCGGGCGCTTCGGCGGCGGTGGTGACAATCGCGCCACAGGCCGCGGTCTCGGTGATGACGGCGACATCGTGCAGGGGCGTCCGATGCTCGACACCAGCAACATGGCGCTGCCGGTGGAGCCGGTGCAGCCGTGGGCCTACTCCATTCCGACCAAGGATGCACTTCGCAATCCGCTGAACATCATTCCGCCCGATCAACGCCCGCGTGTTGCCTTGCGCTTCGGCGATGCGCGCGGTCTGCTCGCTTCCGGCCTGCTGGAGGGAGGCACTGACATCGCGCAGCGCCCGGTCGTGGTGGACGTGCCGATGGCGAAGGGTCACGTCGTGATGTTTGCGAACAACCCGGTGTACCGCGGCGAAACAATCGGCAGCTACTTCCTCGTGTTCAACGCAATCCTCAACTGGGATAACTTGAACGCCGGGAGAAAACTCGATCCGCAATAAGTGAGCGGTTCAGCATGAACGGACACACGGATCGCCGGCCCCTGCCGGCGATCCGTGTGTCGTTTCAGGCGCCACAGGACCGTGAGTGGCTCTAATTGCGCCCGAACGTATCGCAACTCTTCGGATCACCAGACTCGAAGCCGCGCTTGAACCAACTCGCACGCTGCGCGGAACTGCCATGCGTGAACGAGTCGGTGTTCACATGACCGGTAGTCCGCTGTTGAATGCGGTCGTCTCCAACGGCTGCGGCAGCAGTGAGCCCTTCTTCAACATCGCCGGCTTGGAGCTCCTTGCGTTGCTCCGCGGAGTGCCCCCAGACGCCAGCGTAGCAATCAGCCTGTAGCTCGAGCTTCACTGACATCGCATTCTGGTCGGCTCCGCCCTGCACGGCCCGCCGCATCTGAGCATCAATGCCGAGGAGGTGCTGCACATGGTGGCCCAGCTCGTGCGCGATCACATACGCCTGCGCAAAGTCTCCCGACGCGGCGAACTTTGTCTTGAGTTCTTCATAGAATGCGAGATCCACATAGACTTTTTCGTCCAACGGGCAATAGAAGGGTCCCATCGCCGTCGCCCCGGTGCCGCACCCCGTGCGCGTCGCGCCCCGAAACAGCACGAGCCCAGCGTCATGATACGTCGCGCCGTATTGGGGGAGAAGTGCGGTCCATGTGGATTGCGCATCGTCGAGGACGAACGACACGAACCGGACCTCGGGCTCCTCGCGCGCCGAATCGGCGGGCGCCAGACGCCCGTCTGATTGGGTCACTGTGGGCAAACTACCCACGTCGTCGAAGAAGTTGCGGCCAAATACGAGACTGAGGACCAGCAACACGACCGTGCCACCGATGCCCATTCCCGCCCGCCCGCCAAAGCCGCGCCGGTCCTCGATGTTCGAGCTACGTCCCTGATCCTTCCAGAGCATGGCAAAGCCTCGCGTTGGTTTCACCTCTGAAAAGCAAGAAGTTGGCCTCGGCGCGCACGGCAATGCCGAGCCCGAATAGAGCCCCTACGCGGGTGGCTTGGAGCATGGTACCTGGCAAGGGGCGTGGCGTCGTGGCCATCGTGGACTGCCCGGCCGGAACGGAAGTCGAACGGTCGCCTGTCATTCTGGTGCCGCGCGCCGACATCATCACCCGACCAGGTCTGCACTCGGTGTTCGAGTCGTACCTTCTCCACTGGAGTGACCAGCCGGGTGCCGAGTTGGCGATGGGCGGAGGCCTGTTGATGCTCTACAATCACTCCTCGACTCCGAATGTCGAGTTCCAGACGGGTCCCGAACCACTCACGATGGCGGTCATCGCCCTTTGCGACGTTCGGGCCGGCGAAGAGTTGCTCTATGACTACGGCGTTGATCTCTGGTTCGAGGAAGTGTAAGTCCTGGGAGGTGCACGATAAATGCACGAGGCGCGTCCCGTCGGATCAACTACGCACGTCAAGAGGACGCGTCATTGCCAAGCGACCAGATCACAAGGCTCTTCGTTCTCGCCGTGCCCGTGGCGTGCATCACGTGGACAATCACCCACGAGGAGATCTTCCGCGAGCCCCGGGAATGGTGCGAGCGGCGGAGTCACAGCAGTAGAAGCCTCCTCGCACGGAAGTTCTTCTACCTGTTCACCTGCGAGTACTGCTTCAGCCACTACGTCTCCCTTGCCGTGGTGCTGGTCACCGACTTCCGCCTGGGATACGAGGGATGGCGCGGGTTCGGCGTTGCGCTCTTTGCGCTCGTATGGATTGCAAATGTGTACATGAGCCTGTATAGCCGGCTTCGACTCGATATCAAGCACGAAAACGTCGAAATCGCCGTCGCGCAGCAGGACGCCCAGCCTCCGGAAGCGAAAAAGCGCGATCCTGCGTAGAGTTACTGTCACCCCGGAGACTGCCTTTACTCGGGGTTTGCTCCGGCGCCGACGCTGGCGCTAGATTGCGACAGTTGACTAGCGCACTATCCGTGCGTCACGTACAAAGCCCTTCTCCTTCTTCCTGATTGTGAGGCCGAGCATGCGATCGTCCATTCGCCTAGCTGTCGCCACGTTTGTCGTGGCCGTGTCATCCGCCGGCGCGCAGGCTCCTGCTGCCATGGCTGCCCCTGCCGGCCCTCCAGCCCCCGCCACCGGTGAAATGGCGCCGGACTTCTCCGCGCCGTGGGCCGATGCCGCGGGGACCAAGGCCACGCCGGTCTCGCTCAAATCGCTGCGCGGCCAGGTTGTAGTCCTCGCGTTCTACCCGCTCGACCGGTCAGGCGGCTGCACCATCGAACTCAGCAAGTTCCGCGATGAGTACACCACCCTCTTCGGCGATGGCGTCGTGGTCCTGCCGGTTTCCGTTGACAGCCTGGAATCGCACACGGGCTGGGCAAAGGACGCGAAGTTCCCGTTCGGCATGATCAGCGACACCAAGGGCGAGCTCGCCACGAAGTATGGCTCTACGCGGCCCGGCGCCAAGTACTTCAACCGCACCATCTTCGTCATCGGCAAGGACGGCAAGGTCGCGTACGAGACGCTGAAGTTCAACGTGCAGTCGCAGGACGCATGGGACACGCTCGCGCAGGAAATCAAGAAGGCCAAGACATCCTGATCACGATGACCTTTCCAAAGGTGCGCCCCGGCCAATTGGGCCGGGGCGCTTTTTTCAGTGGCACCTTGCCGCTGCTGTTGCTGCTGTTGGAGACTGCACCAGCAGTCGCGCAAGCACCCGTCGCGCAAACGCCGGTGACGCGACTCGACACGGTCTCCATCGTCGCGACGCGCACGCGCGTCACTGATGCCACACGCGCAGTGGATGTCATTTCCCGCGACGAGATCAGCCGGTCCAGCGCTCGCAATATCGCCGAACTGTTGAGCGAACGGCTGAGCGTCGACGTCTACGGCCGTTCCGCTGCACAGGCTGACATTTCCCTTCGTGGAAGCACCGCGGAGCAGACGCTGGTGCTCGTGGACGGCGTGCGAGTGAGTGACGCGCAATCGTCCCACTACGCGCTGGACCTCGCTGTTCCGCTCAGCTCAGTCGACCGCGTGGAGATTCTTCGCGGATCCGGCTCGGCACTTTATGGCCCGGACGCAATCGGCGGCGTGATCAACATCATCACTCGGCGCGATACACAAGGCGCCGAACTCCGTACGCGCGGTGGTTCGTTCGGGACGGTGGGTGGCGGCGCCACTGGCTCCATGGCGCTGGGCGGCTTCGCTATTCGCTCCAGTGAGGAGTACGAAAAGTCCGATGGGTTTCGCGCGGGAACGGACCATCGTATTTCACAGGCGCGCGTTGCGCTGACCGGCGGGCTGCTGGGAGGACAGTTGTCGTCAAATGTTGGCGTGGGGACGCGCGACTTCGGCGCGAACGACTTCTACGGGGCCTACAACTCCACCGAGCGTACGCAATCGGAGACTGCCGATTCCCGTTGGGAGAGCGCGATCGATCGATGGATGGTGACGGTTGGGGCCAGCACACGGCGACACACTGATCGCTTCACTCTGGTCCGTGACAATCCGCAGATCTACCAGAACTATCACGAAACCTGGCAGAGCACGGGCGAAGTGACAGCCCGAACGACAGCCCTTGGCATGGCCTTGGTTGCTGGTGGAGACGTCGAGAACGCGCAGCTCTCCAGCGCCCGGCTGGGCGGTCGCCACGAATGGCGCGGCGCCGGCTTCCTTGAATCCACGGCGGGCTCCGCCACATCGCCGTCGGCGGATCTTGGTGTTCGCGTGGATCAGTCCTCCATCTACGGCGGGTTCTTCTCGCCCACACTCGGTGTGGCGCTGCCCTTGAGCGATGCTGTGAAGTTGCGAGCAAGCGTCGCGCGAGGTCTGCGTGCGCCTACATGGACAGAACGCTACTACTCCGACCCCGCCAACCAGGGAAATCCCGATCTTGTGCCGGAGCGGTTCAACACCGGCGACGCGGGCGTGCGCTTTGCGACGACGAGCGGCCTCGCCTTCGACGCCGGCGCATTCGTGCGGAAGGCCGACAATCTCATCGATTGGGTAAAACCGGTGGGGGCGCCCACAGGCAGTCTCTGGCGCGCGACGAACGTGGGAAATGCGACATACCATGGCGTGGAGGGCACGATTACGCTGCCGTCCTGGAATGCCGTTGACGCCGCGATATTCGCCAGCGGCATCACCTTCGACGACGCGCAAGGTGCCGGCCTGTCGGGCAAGTACGCGCTACGACCGGTGACTCGGCAAATTGGAGCACGCGGCCACTGGACAATTGCGCCGGCCCTTCAGCTTTCGGCAGAGATGGTGCATGCGCGACGCGCTACCGAAGACGGATATACCACCGGCAATGCACGACTCCAGTGGAGCACGGGCCGCATTGGCATCACCGTGGATGCAAACAACATTGCCAATGCGGAATGGCTCGATGCATCCGCGCAACCGGTCGCTGGCCGCGCGGTGTACCTCGGCGTCCTGTGGCGATAGGCGATCGTCACCGTGAGGGATTCAGCGACTCCTTGTAGCTCCGCGGGGGAGTCGCGCAGCGCGGCGGTTCGATCACTTTGCCAGTGCTGGCATCGAGTGCCGGGATGCGACGATCGCGGCCAAGCTTTACCGGGTCCTCCGACGCCTGGTAGACCAACATGGCCACGAACGTTGCATTCTTCCGGATCTCATCGAAGCTGATCTTGTCGAACGTGTCGCGGTTGGTGTGCCAGGTATAGTCGTTGTAATCCCAGTCCGCCGAATTGAGGAAGAAGCCCGGCGCATTCCGGCACGCGAACGCGTCGCTGTCGGTGCTTTCGTCATGCGCATATCCGGGAAACTCCAGCGCCGTGCCGTGCGAGATGTCCTCGGGCATCTGTGACATCCACCGTGCGAAATGCGACGGCGCGTCAAGAAATCCCGCCGTCACGATCTTGTCGATGTTGCCCGTGCCATTGTCCTGGTTGAACAACGCCTGCAACCCCGCGATTACCGGCGCGTGATCCGCCGCAAAGGCGGACGATCCGATGTCGCCCTCCTCTTCACCGCTCCAGTGGCCGGCCAGGATGGTGCGCTTCGGATTTGGATATGCCGCGCGCAGGATGCGCATGGCCTCCAGCATGATGATGGTGCCCGTCCCATTGTCCGTAGCGCCGCTGGCGCCGTCCCACGAATCCAGATGTGCCGAAAGCATCACGTATTCGTTCGGCTTCTCGCTGCCCTTCACCTCGGCGACGGTATTGTACACCGGCCCCTCTTCCGGCGCCGACTTCGATTCGGCAACGGCATGCACCACAGGATGCTGGCCGTTTTGCGCAAGACGGGCGAGGAGCCCGAAGTCTTCGCAGCTCACATCGAATGCCGGAACCTTGTTGGTTCGGGCAGCGAAGATCTTGTCCACGCCCCAGCCGCTTGACCACGATCCACTCAGCACGCCGGCCGCGCCGGACTCGTCGATGCGAGCCAGCAGCGACCGGAGATTCACTCCCGTCTTTGACAACCGTTGCCGCGCGAGTTGCGCCGCCGAATCGCGTGACGCGCGCATTGCCGCGTATGACGCCGGGGATGCCCAGGCAGCCCAGTTGGTATCGGGACGGCAGGTGGGCTGCGGTGACGAGATGAGCACGAATTTTCCACGGACAGTACCCACCCAACGCACCAGCGCAGCTTCGTCAGGGAGCTCGGTGGCGGTTGGCAGCATCACCACATCCCCTGTCACGCCGTTGGCTCCCGTGGGTGGACTCCAGGCAAGCTGGGTTGCCTCGAGTGTGCGCGGGCGCGGGCTCACGAGTTCCACCCGACTCTGCCCGCGCGTCCAGTCGCGCCAGGTTCCATATTTCTCGTTCCGCGCTGGCACTCCCCAGCTCGCATAGGTCTTTACCAGCCATTCGTTCGCCGCCCGATTCTGTGGAGAACCGGTGAGCCGCGGCCCGATTGAGTCCATCAGGGTCTGTCCAAGCTGGTATGCGTGCGAGTTCTTCATGCCCTCCTGATAGATCCGCGCCATCACGACATCATTGGTGGGGGCGCCGAGCGTCGGTATCTCCTGGGCGGCCACGCTGGTGGTCGGGGCGGTGAAGAGTCCGAAGGCGAGTACGGCACCAACGAGCGGGTGCCCGGCGGCGAAATGGCGCATGTTCAGGCGGCTTGGGTGGCGGATGTCTGGCATCATTGAATGCTACAAGGCCACATTTGCCGGCGACAGGCGAGCTCGCCACTTTCGCTGGCAGGAGTTGGTCAGCCACCTTTGAAGTGCGCATCCGGCGCACCACCGACGCGTTAGGCTCGTTGTGTCCCAATGTCGGGGTTGCAGACCGCGACGCATCACGCAATATCATCCTAGCACGGCCGGTCGTGAATGCTGTTGCATATGGAACTGTAGAGACCACCCTTAAGCAGGCTGCAAACATGAACGGCTGCGATCTGGACCCCACCTTCCTTACCACCCGATGATGCGTCGATCATACCTGACAACTCCGGCAAGCGTGCTGACGCTCGCCCTCCTTTGCGCAGCGCCATCCGCGGCGCAGAAGTCGGCCTCGGCCGCCAAGGGCAGTGACGCGGTCAACATTCCATTCGAGAAGATGACCCTCGCGAATGGGTTGACCGTGTTGCTCGCGCCCGATCATTCAGTTCCACAGGTGACCGTGGACGTCTGGTATCACGTTGGCTCGAAAAACGAGCTTGCGGGGCGCACTGGCTTTGCGCACATGTTCGAGCACGTGATGTTCACGGGGTCGGGGCACGTACCCTACGGCATGCACGACCGGCTCACGGAAGGTGTGGGCGGTAACAACAACGGCTCCACGACCAACGATCGCACCAACTACTACGAGACTGTTCCGTCCAACTACCTCGAGAGCGCGCTGTGGCTGGAGGCCGATCGCATGGGCTACCTGCTCGACAAGCTCGACGAGGCCAAGTTCAAGGCGCAGCGCGACATCGTGCAGAACGAGCGGCGCCAGGGGGTGGACAATCAGCCGTACGGCCGCGCGTTCGAACTGATGGACTACGGTATCTATCCCGACACGCATCCCTACTCGTGGCCCGTTGTGGGCTACATGACGGACCTCCAGAAGGCCGGGGTGGAGGACGTGAAGAACTTCTTCCGCCTCTATTACGCGCCCGCGAATGCGAGCATCGCCATCGTCGGTGATTTCGACATGGCCCAGACCAAGACGCTGGTCAACAAGTACTTCAGCGACATCAAGGCTGGCGCGCCCATCACCCGCCCCAAGGTTGTGGCGCCGGTGTTGGCCGGCGAGAAGCGCATGACCTTCGAGGATCGCGTGCAGGTGCCGCGGCTCTATCTTTCGTGGCCCTCGGTGGGCGACGATAACGATGACACCGCGCCGCTCCAGTTTCTCGCTCAGATCATCAGCGGTCCTCGCACCGCGCGCCTGACCAAGGCGCTCGTGTACGACCGGCAGTCGGCGGCGTCCGTGCAGGCGTTCAACAATGACAACGAGAACGCCGGCAACTTCGTCATCAATATCACCCCGCGTCCGGGGACCACCCTTACACAGCTCGAGGCGACCACGGATTCCGTGCTCGCGCGGCTGAAGCAGGAAGGACCCTCCTCGGAAGAGTTGGCCAAGACGTCAGCCGGTCTCGAGTTCGGCTTCGTGTCCGCACTCCAGTCAAACCTCGGCAAGGCAAATATTTTGCTGGATGGTCAGGTGTTCCATGGCGAGGCGCTCGACTACAAAGTGCAGTACGCAAAGCTCAAGGCGGTCACCGCCGACGACGTCAAGCGTGTGGCCAACAAGTACCTCGTCCCGGGCCGCGTCGTGCTGAGCATCGTGCCATTGGGCAAGCCTGAATTGGCTGCCTCGGCTGACAAGAGCACAAAAGTCACCGTCGCGCCGGACGGCGGACACTACATCATGGGGAACAAGCAATGATCGCCCGCACACGGATTTCCACCACGCATCTCGCGCTCCTCGCGGCGGTCGCCATTGGCACACCGCTCACGTCCGTCGCCGCGCAGGCAAAGCTCGACCGGAGTGTGCAGCCCAAGGCAGGCGCGTCTCCAAAGCTGCGCGTGCCCACATGGACAAAGACGAAGCTCGCCAACGGGGCGGATCTCATCGTCATCGAGAAGCACGATCTGCCGCTCGTGTCGTTCACCATCGACTTCGTGGGCGGCGCGGCGAACTACGAACCAGCCGACAAGGCTGGCCTTGCGGGCTTCACGGGCCAGATGCTCAGCGAAGGCACGAAGACAAAGAGCGCCGACCAATTGTCGGACGCGCAGCAACTGCTCGGCACGTCCATCAATGGCAGCGTCGGCAATGAGTCCGGCGCCGTGCGCTTCACGTCGCTCAAGGACAAGTTCGAACCGGCATTGGCGCTGCTCACCGACATGATGCTCAATTCGACCTTCCCGGACTCCGCCCTGGAGCGCATTCGCGGACGCACCATCGTCGGCCTGTCGCAGCAGCGCGACCAACCGAACAGCATCGCCGCCAATATCTTCACAAAAGTCACGTACGGCGACGAGCATCCGTATGGTCGCATCGTCACCGAGAAGAGTGTAAAGGCCATCACACGCGACGACATCCTCGCATTCCACAAGACCTACTTTCAACCCGGACGCGCCGTCATTACCGTTGCCGGCGACATCGATCCGAAGACGGTAAAAGGCATTGTCGAGAAGGCGCTCGTCGCGTGGCCCGCCGGTGGCTCTCGGCCAACGTTCAAGTACCCCGCTCCGCCCGCCGCAAAGGCGCGTACGATCTACCTGATCGACAAACCGAAGGCCGCACAGTCGGTCTTCACCTTCGGCACGCCCGGTCCGTCGCGCAACACGCCGGACTACTACTCCATCGCGGTGATGAACAACCTGCTGGGTGGCCTCTTCCAGTCCCGCCTCAATCACGACATCCGCGAGGTGAAGGGCTTCAGCTACGGCGTGAACTCCAATTTTGCCTTTGGACGCGGACCTGGCGCATTCAGGGCCGGCGGCGGCATCGTGAGCGCCAAATCCGACAGTGCACTCATGGGCTTCATGACGCACTTCAAGGGGGTGCAGGGCGAGATGCCCTTCACCGACGACGAGATGAAGCAAGGCAAGGAATCACTGATCCAGTCGCTGCCCGGCCGGTTTGCATCCGTGAACGGCATCGGCGCCGCGATCTCCTCGATCTACACGCAGGACCTGCCGGAGAACTACTACAAGGACTTCTCGGAAAAAATCAACGCGGTCACCAAGGCCGACCTGGTCCGGGTGGCGAAGAAATACATTGACGTCGATCACATGAACATGGTGATCGTTGGCGATCGCGCCGCCATCGAAGCATCGCTGATCAAGACAGGCGTTGCTCCCATCGTGTTGCTCGATGTGGACGGCAAGCCGGTGATGGTCCCTTAGCGCTGCTTCAGGTTGGCCGCAGTCAACGAGGCGTGCCGCATGCGGCACGCCTCGTTCGTTTCCGGGCCAAGGCCCTCAAATCGGTGGCAACAAGCCCGACAGCCAATGCAGGACATTCAATACAAACTGGGCGTTCTGCGGTGCCGTCGGGTTGTTGAATCCCATAGTTCCCTCGCCCCGTGGGCCCGACCGTTGCGCCGAGAACATCGCCGCCTCGCCCGCCGCCACCACCCGGCCGCGACCCACCTGCACGGCAGCTCCCTGGAGCATACCCGTCGCGCTGATGCTCGCGGTGGAGTCATTGAACTGCCAGGCTACGCTCGGCATACGCACCCGCGAACCTGCCGGAATGTGCAGCAACGGAGCACCGCCGTCCGGTAGCCAGAAGGCCGATCCCGTGAAGGCCACGATGGAGTCCACACGCTCGGTCGCGTTGCGCCCATCGAAGATGGGATGCGGTGAAAATCCGGAGGTGCGATTCAGCCGAAAAATGCTGTTGTCCTTCGCGTCATAGGCGAAGCCATTGATCCACGAAACGCCCATGGCTGCACCCATGGCCTCGATGGCGCCCCCGAACGGCATGTGATCGGCAATCATCAGAAATCCACCCCCGCGTTCCACGAACCGACGCACCGCTGCGATCTCCGCAGCGGAATACGCGGACGGTGTGGGCAGATTCCACTTCCCCTTGTCGTTGCGCTGCGCGAGGGGATTGGCGATCACCAGAATGTCCACGCCAGCCAGTGACGCATCGCTAAGCTGGCCAATGCTCCCGCTCACGCGATATCCGTCGCGTGCGGCGAGTTGGGCAAAGGGCCGATAGCGTCCGTCCGCGGTGTGGAAGTTGTAGTGGCCGCCGTCAATGACCACATGCGGCCCTGTGCCTGGTGCGAAGGCTGGCGTGCCGGCATGCGGCACGAAAACCGTGTCGGCCACCTGCTGTGCGAGCGCACTATGCGCCAGTGCGAGCGTGATGGCGGATGCAAGAAGGAAGCGGTTCATCCTCAGGGACGTTGAACGGTGGCGCTACAATGGGCCCGCTGTCCGGTGAGCCGTGGTCTCATCGCTGACGCACAAAGAACGCGCAAAGAGTCTCGGTCCGCCATGAACGTTTGGGAACCGTCACTGTCAACCGATATGCACGGCGAAACAGGGGATACTCTCGCTCGTGTGTCTTTCTCCGCGCAGCCGCCCGAGGCTCGCGCCCTGTGCCAGCGCTCAAATCATGGTCCACGTTCCAGGAGTCGCGATGCGTTACTCGTCAACTGTCGTTCGGTCCTACCATGTCGCAACGGCCCTCGCGGCATGTGTCGGATTGAGCGCCTGCTCCCTCAACACGGCATCGGACACGAGTCTGCCTGGCGGTACGGCAACGCTGTTGACACTTGTCACCGGAGGATTGCAGACAGGAACGGCGGGGGCCTCACTCGCCAACCCCTTGCTCTTCAAGGTGATCGACCAGTTCGGCTTGGCGGTCAAGGGTGCCACCGTCACCGTCGCGCCCAACGCCGCGTCCGGAAGTGTCGATGCCACGCCATACGTCACGGACGACACTGGATATGTGAAGGTGACCTGGACCCTGGGTACCACCATGGGCACCGACTCCCTCGTCGCATCAGTCAGTGGGCTCACGGCGGTGACCGTACTGGCCATTGCGCAGCCCGGCGCACCGGCCAACCTCAACGTCGTCTCCGGCTCCGCGCAGACCGCGGCCGCTGGCTCGACGTTGAATGCTCCGCTCGTCGTGAAGGTCACGGACAAATACGGCAACCCGGTGCCCAACGCGCTCGTCCAATGGAGCACCGACGGCACCGGTGTATTCGCCTCCTCCACAGAAGTCACCGATGCGTTTGGGCTGGCCATCAACACATTCACGCTCGCCCCAACGCCGGGCACCAACAATGTTTCGGCCATGGTCACGGTAAACACAACCGTGCTTGTGACCACGCTCATCGCGCTCGGATCATGAGCACGGCGCGCTGGCCACTCCATGTGCCGTGGTCCCTGAACGCGGAATCGCGCCAGACACATGTCTGGCGCGACCCCACACTGCTCGCGATCATCCTGCTCAGTGTTGCCGTGGAGTGCGGCGGAGCGGCACTCGGCGTTGACCTGCTCGTCTCACGCCACCACGCAGCCTACTGCACGATCTTCCGTACCGTTGGATACGTGATGCCGAGTTGCTGGAGATAGGTGTCGAATTTTTTCGAGTCGTAATAGAACTTCTTCATCTCCGGGCGATACTTTGCCATGATCGCCTCGTTCAACCAGATGGGCGGCTGGTCCGTTGCCGCAAAGAACGGGCGATATTTCGTGGTCTTCGTCTGCACGTTGTTGAAATAGTCCCACGCATCGGCGACGATCTGCGGCGTGAGCAGGATGTCGAGCATCGTCATCGCCTGCACCTTCGCGCCGGCGACCACGCCCTTGTGTGCGATAGGTGTAGCCATGGAGATCGCGTTGGCCCAGTTGTGGCCGGGCAGTCCGGGAATGTTCGACGGGTAGTTCAGTGTGATGGTCGGTACATTCCACGCAACATCGCCGATATCATCCGAACCACCGCCCGTGCGCTGATTCTCTGGCTGAGGGCCGTTGACCCGGCCAGGGCGCGTCGAGAGCCCGCTGTCCGCTACGCCAAGTTCCCGCTGAATGCCCTTGGCGAGGGTCTGGTCCTTGTCGTCCCACGTGGGCATTCCCACTTTCTTGATGTTCTCGCCCATTGCCTCGGCAATGGGACGTGAGAAGTGCCCGCTCCAACCAGATCCCACCA
>JBDUCM010000247.1:0-5924 GCA_040003455.1 bacterium | reverse complement strand
CGCGACGCACTCACGGAGTCCGGCTTTCTCGCGGTGTCCGGTCGCACGGGACGAGTGGGCTCCATCCCTATGGGCACCCACGCCGAGTAGTAGTTCCGCCCGCAACCACCCTCGATGAGATAGCTCACGTAGCGGGTGCCGTTCACAACCTGATAGCGCACCAGCCCGGCCGAAAACCCTCCGTAACCGAGGCTTGATCCGTACGCGTCGCCATACCCGTTCGTGTAGCCGTAGTCGTCAGCGAACGAGCCGCCGCAGCCAAGTCCGCCGTACGAACCGAGCGCGAACGTATTGAACCCGCCGAACGCGCCCCGACTGCCAAAGTTCGCGAAGTCCGTGTTGAATTCCTGGCCCGTGATTGCCAGCGCCTCTCCCAGGCGCCGTTCGGCACCGTATACGCTCGACTCGAACACCAGGCGCCCAAGTGCCCGCTCATCCCAGTCGCCGTCACTGTCCGCAACGCGATCAAACTGGAAGGGCCGGTCGGACGCCAGGGCAAGGACGATTCCGGGGCCACTGTACTGCGAAATGGGCTGCACCGCGTTGGACGCGAACGAGAACCGGCCGCGGTTGGCATTGCCGAATCCCGAGAAGAAGCGATCGAGCCGCTTGGGACTCGATGCCGACATGAATCCCGACTCGTTCGGCGCCTCGGGATACAGCACCCGAATGCGACGGTCAAGATCAATGGCCACCACCATGACGTACGCGTCGGCCGTCACGCGGAATGACGCGTCCACATATGGTGTGCCGCCGCCATACGTACCAGGAATGAACAGGCGCACATGCGGAGCGGATGTCTGCCCCTCCGGAGCGACAAGCGCACTTCGCGCTTCATCAACCGTCGCAAAATGCTGCGACGTTTCGCTCGGCGCCGTCTCCGGCTCGGGAAGCGCGGAACATGCCGCGAGGGACAACGCGCACAACAAGGAACCGACTCGTACTGCCGACGAAGTAACGCGCATGCTGGGGGGCTCCGATCGGAGGATTGTATACAAGCTAGGACACAGTTCGCCCGCGCGCAAGATGGTCAAATCTCAACGCACCACCCTCGACTGCCGTTCACTGGGTCATCCGTCTACCTTGTGCATCTGATGGAGTCACCCCTCCGCGCGGACCTGTTCGACCCGGCTGCACTCGCCTCGCTGGGACACATCGAAGTCGTTGCCCGTTGGATCGTCGACGGCTTCCTCAGCGGACTGCACCGTTCGCCTCGCAAGGGGTTCTCGGTGGAGTTCGCCGATTTTCGTCCCTATCAACCCGGCGACGACCTCCGCTACGTGGACTGGAAGATCGCCGCGCGCGCCGATCGCTGGGTCGTGAAGCAATACGAAGAGGAGACGAATCTCCGCGCCACGCTCATCCTCGATGTCAGTCGCTCAATGGAATGGCGATCGAGCGCCACGCTCCTCACCAAACGCGTGTTCGCGGAGCAACTCGTGGCGGCCACGGCCCTGCTGCTGCTCCGGCAACGTGACGCGGTGGGCCTCATTCGATTCGATGACGCCGTGCGCACCAGCGTACCGCCGCGAGCCCGCACCACGCAGTGGCGCCGTCTCATCACCGCATTGGCAGAACCGGCCGGTGGCCGCGCCTCCCACCTCGCGGCCGCAATCACCCAGGCCGCACGGCTGGTCACGCGGCGCGGCATGGTCATGCTCGTCAGCGATTTGCTCGTGGATCCGGAACCCGCCATCACATCAATCCGCGGCCTGCGCGCCGCAGGACACGACGTCATTGTCTTCCATGTGATGGATCCGGCCGAGCGCGACTTCGGCATGGAGGGAGAAGCGCAGTTCACCGATCCGGAATCCGCCCTCGCCGTCCCCGCGGCCGCCTCGGATGTTCGCACTGCCTACCGGGACACGGTCACCGAAGTGGTCGGCGAGTGGCGTGACGCCCTCGCGGCCGTTGGCGCCACGTACGAGCTGGTACTCACCGATCAGCCCTACGCCATGCCCCTCCGCAAGGCATTCGACGCAAGGCAGCGCCGACCGTGAGCTTCCTCGCGCCACTGTTCTTGCTGCTCGGAGGGGCGGCCGCTGTGCCCCTCCTCCTCCACCTGCTGCGTCGCAACATCGCAACACGCGTGGACTTTCCGGCAGCGCGGTACCTCCAGCGCGCCGAGCAGGAGCACAGCCGCTCGCTCCGCATCCGCAACCTGCTGTTGATGCTGTTGCGCGTAATTCTCATCCTCGCGCTCGCATTCGCCGCCGCTCGGCCCCTGATCGCCGGTCTCGGCGTGGGGCACGGGCCAACGGCCGTCGCTGTCGTGCTCGACAACTCGCTCTCCACCACGGCGATGAACGGCGGCACACCGGTGTTTGTGCAATTGCGCGACGCGGCGCGCGCGCTGATTTCGGCAACCACACCGAACGATCGCGTCTGGCTGGTGACCGCCGACGGGCGCGTGCGCGGCGGGTCGCGCGATGCACTCATCGCCGAGTTGATGCGCGTGACGCCGAGTCAGGATGCGGGCGACCTTCCGCTCGCGTTGCAGCGCGCCGCCGCGGCAGTGCAGGGGACTACGTTGCAGGCGCGCGCTGTCGCGGTTGCAACCGATGGACAACGGTCCGCCTGGCGGTCCGTGTCGCGCGTAAACGTGCCACTCACGCTGCTGGCCCCGCGCGGAGACGCGCCGCGTAATCGGTCCGTCCTTGCCGTCCAGGCCGATCCCGCGCGCTGGACGCCACGCGGTTCGGTGAATGCGCGCATCGACGCCACGGATTCGGTGGCCTATCGCGTGCTGCTGGGCGCTCGGACACTTGCCCGCGGTGCCGTGGTGCGAGGCGAACCAGTGCAGCTTCGCGTCTCTCCTCCCGAACGTGGCTGGCAGGCACTCAGCGTCGAGCTCGAACCAGACGACTTTGCCGCGGACGATGCCCGGTATGCTGCCGTCTGGATTGGTGCCGCGCCCAGCGTCACCGTCGATCCGTCCGCCGGAACGTTCGTGGCCACCGCCGTGGCGGCACTCATTGGCGACGGTCGCGCAATCAAGGCGCCTGGCGTACGCGTCGCATCGGCAGACGCCGTGGACGCATTGCCCGCGTTGATCACCCCACCAGTTGATGCGGTGCGGTTGGGCGCCGCCAACCGAGCGCTCGCCAAACTGGGAGTGCCTTGGCGGTACGGCGCACTCGATGCCTCACCTGCCGTCGCGCGAGGCGACCGGATGGAGGGTGTCACGGTGGCATCGCGGTACCGTCTTGTGCGCGAAGGTGCCGGTCCGGCAGATACCCTCGCTACCGCCAATGGCGAACCGTGGGTGGTGGCCGGTCCGGGATATGTGCTGCTCGCGTCGCGCCTCGATCCCGCCGCAACAATGCTTCCCGTGCGGGCGGCGTTCGTCCCGTGGCTCGCCGACATGATCGGCTTGCGGCTTGGAGCGCCGGCCGGCGAGGGCGGTGCGCCAATCGACGCGCGACCCGGTGCCGCCATTCGGCTTCCGGCTGGTGCCGACGGCATCGAGAATACGGCGGGCACGCGACGCTCCATGAATGCCGAACATGCCACGGCCCCCGAAGAACGTGGCGTCTGGTTCATCCTGCGCGGCGCCAAGCGTATTGGCGCCATCGTCGTGAATGCGCCGTCCGATGAATCGGCATTGGCGCGCTGGCCTGCCTCCGCCCTTGCGCCCGAACTCGGCGGTGCGCGGGCACGCGCGTCCCGGTCTGCCGACGCGTGGGTACGCGACACCTTCGCTGCCGGAAGCCGCCGGCCCGCCGTAACGCCATTGCTCTTGCTCGCGCTTCTGCTGCTCGCCGCCGAAGCGATCGCAGTTCGCACCACCCGTTCCACTGCCGCTTAGTGTCCCTACCAACGCTTCTCGACGCAATCGAACGGCTGCCCGCGTTCATTCGCGTTTTCAATACGCTGCCGGAGCCTGCGCGACAGCTTCGCGTGGCAGGACTCCCGGGATCGGCCGACGCCGCCCTGGTTGCGGCCCTCGCGCGCCGCCTCCCAACACGATTCCTCGTCATCATCGCCGATGGGGTTCCGCAGGCGGAACGTCTGCTCGCCGATCTCCATACGCTGATGGACGAGGCGCCCGTGGCGCTCTACCCGCCGCGAGAGGGATTCGGTGAAGTCGAACCGCACGTGGAGGTGGCCGGCGAACGGGTTGAAACGCTGGAGCGACTGAGCCGCGGCGATATCCGGGTGCTCCTCACTACGCCGCGCGCCTTGCTCGAGCGCACGCGGCTGCCCGCCGCGCTGGCGGATCTGCGCATCGAGCTTCGCAAGGGCGACGTCCGACGTCCGCGGGACCTCGCCGAGCATCTCGAACGCATTGGCTTCGAGCGTGTGCCGATGGTGGAAGACGTCGCGCAGTTCTCGCTGCGGGGCGGCATCTTCGACGTCTATTCGTTCGGCATGACCGATCCGGTGCGCATGGAGTTCTGGGGCGACGAAGTCGTGGACCTTCGCCACTTCGAGCTGTCGTCACAGCGCTCCACGCGTGAAGTCGACTTTGCCGTCGTATTGCCAGTGGACGGGCAGGTACACGAGGACGCCACGAGCGGCGAACGCCTCTCGGTCTCCGCGCTCTTCCCGCCGGACACGCTCTTCGTGTTTCCAACGGGCACGCACCTGCTCCCGGAACTCAAGCGGACCTGGGACGAAGCAGCGCACCATCTCGACCTCGCGCGCCGGCGTGGCGAGGATGTGGATTCGCGAGAAGAGTTGTTCGAGTTGCCTGAACGAGCGGCCGCGTCGCTCAGTGCGTTCGGCGCGCTCCGTCTCGTGGACCCCACGGCGGAAGAGGCCGACGTCGTCTTCCCCCTTCGGGCTCCCGAGCCCATCGACCGCGACATCAAACGGCTGCGCCGGCTGGTTCGCGACGGGCTGCCCACGGTCATTCTCTGCGACAACGAAGGGCAGTGCGAGCGGCTCGATGAGTTGCTCAACGAGAGCACGCGTGACCCGTCGCCCGCGGCGCTGGTGGTGGGCGCGCTGGGCGGCGGATGGGTGCTGCCGCCTGGCGATCGCGAACACGGCATGCGCGTGCTCACGGATCACGAAATCTTCCGTCGCGAGCGACGGGTGCGCCGCGCCCGCAGATATGTCAGCGGCGGTGTCGATTCATTGGCGCTCAAGCTCGGCGACTACGTGGTGCACCTCGAGCACGGCGTCGGCATCTTCAAGGGGATCGAGACGATCTTCGTGGGCCAGAGCACCATCGAAGTCGCGGTGATCGAATACGAGGGTGGCGACCGCCTCAACGTCCCTCTCTATAGAATCGATCAGATCGAGCGGTATCGCTCGGCCGACGACGTCAACGACGACACGCCGCCACCACGCCTGCATCATCTCGGCGGCAAGCGATGGGCGGCCCAGCGCGATCGCACTCGCGCGGCCATCCATGAGATGACGCTCGAATTGCTGGACCTGTATGCGCGGCGCAAGGTGGCGTCACGACCCGCCCATGTGCCGGACACCGCGTGGCAGCGCCAGCTCGAGAGCAGCTTCCTCTTCGAGGACACCCCGGACCAGCGCAAGGCCACCACCGATGTGAAGGGTGACATGGAGAGCACGCGCCCCATGGATCGCCTCCTCGTTGGCGACGTGGGATACGGCAAGACGGAGATTGCCGTGCGCGCCGCCTTCAAGGCCGTGCAGAGCGGACGGCAGGTGGCGGTGCTGGTGCCCACCACCATTCTCGCCGATCAGCATGCGCGCACGTTCGAGGAGCGTCTGGCCGACTTCCCGATCAAGGTCGCGGTCATGAGCCGCTTCCAGACTGCGAAGGAGCAGGCCGTGACCCTCGTGGAACTGGCCGAGAAGAAGGTGGACATCGTGATCGGCACCCACCGGCTGCTCAGTCCCGACGTGCAGTTCGCCGACCTCGGCATCATCATCGTGGACGAGGAGCACCGGTTCGGGGTGAAGCACAAGGAGCGGCTCAAGCAGCTCAAGCTCGAGACCGA
>JBDUCM010000246.1:0-5927 GCA_040003455.1 bacterium | reverse complement strand
CCGGTACCTGCTTCGTCACGCTGTTGGTCCGGCCCGCCGCATCGGTAACCGTGAGGGTCACCGCATAGGTGCCAGTAGTAGCCCATGTGCTCTTGGTCGTTGCGAACGGATGTGCCTCAGTGCGGCCGTCGCCCCAGGCCCATGCGTAGCGTACGATCCCACCATTCGACGAGGAGGTGGAGGCGTCGACTGCGCATTGCATGCCCGGACACGCAATGGTGAATCGCGCGACAGGCAGCCCGGATGTGGCGCCGGGGTTCACCGTGGTCGTCTTCGTTCCCGTTCCATTCGCATCGGTGACGGTGAGCACCACCGAATACGCACCGGCCGCCGCATACGTATGGCTCGATGTCTTCCCGGTCGCCGTTGCGCCGTCGCCGAAGGTCCATGCATACGTGGCCGACGCCAATGCCGTGGAGGTACTTGCGTCAAACGAGCAGGCCAGCGCAGGACACGACGAGGTGTAATTCGCGACCGGTGGCGTAGTGACGCCGACAATGAAACCGGTATAAAGCAGCAGGTTGGGCGTGCCCGCCGAAAGGTTCGTGATCACGTTCGCGGTAGCGTTGCTCTTGAGCGCGGCCAAAACCTGAGCCGGCGACGCACCGGGATTCTGCTGGAGGTACAGCGCGGCCGCACCCGCAACACTCGGCGACGAGAGCGACGTTCCGCTCGCGACGGTGGTTGCACTGTTGCTGGAGGCGAGTGCGCTCGTGGGGATATTCGCGCCTGGCGCGTTGATGGAGACGCACTTTCCGAAGTTGGAGAAGTTCGCGAACCCATCCGTATTGGTCGTGGCGCCAACGGCAATGACACCGGCCACCTGTGCCGGCGAGGAGATGCACGCGTCCTGCGTACCGTTCCCCGCCGCCACCACGTACGTGACGCCGGCAGCCATCGAGTTCAGCACAGCCTGGTTCAACGCCGCCGACGGGCTGGAAATCAGACTCATGTTTGCGACTGCGGGCCGCACCCGATGCGCCGTCACCCAATCGACACCGGCGATGAGCTGGGACTTGGCACCCGCGCCCTTGCAGTCGTACACGCGCACGGAAACCATCTTCACCTTCTTGGCCACGCCATACGTGGTGCCACCGACGACGCCGGCCACGCTCGTGCCGTGTCCAAGGCAATCGATGGCGGTGCCACCTGGCGTGATCTCGTCGACGCCCGTGAAAGCGCGCCCGGCGTATTCCGTGTGAAAGAAGTTGATGCCCGTATCGATGATGTAGACGGTGACGCCGCTGCCGTCCATTGCGTACGAATACGTGGTGCTCAAGGGAAGCTTCTTCTGGTCGATGCGATCGAGCCCCCATGCCGCGCCCGTCTGCACCGTACTCAGCGTGACCGCCTCATCCTCCTCCACGTAGGCAACGCGCGGATCTGCCAGCATTTTTCCCAGTCCCGCATCGTTGAGCGAGAGGCTCAACCCATTGAGCGCTGCAGAGTAACGATGCTGCACCTCGCCGGGATGCTCCGAAGCGATGGCATCCACTGAGCTCGCACTCGCAGAGTCATTCTTCATGACGACGATGTACTGGCCGGGAATTGCCACACCGGTGGTCTGCATCAGAGGGGCGCGGTCTGGCGCGAGCGCTAGCGGCGAGGACGAGTGGGTAGGAGAATCACTACAGCTTGCGACAAATAAAGTGCTAGCGGCACACAGACCGAGCTGTGCCGCGATGAATCGCGTGTTCCGTATCATTGACGAACCTCTGGAGGGAGCGGCGTTGCTTCGCAGAGAGACAGAGGGTGGCACAACGAGAACCACCCCGACTGTGGAAAATAGTCGCGCTCGTCAATTTTGCAGCCACTGAATCAGTAACAAAGCGAACTCGGCACCGTGTCTACGGCACCGCGACCACTCTCGCAGCCGATGCGCTGAGGCCGCTCGCGTCCGTTACAGTGAGTGTAACGGTGAAGGTGCCCTGAGAAGGCCAGGAATTCTTCGCCAGGCTGGTAGGATGAGACTCACTCCGGGAATCGCCCCACGCCCAGCGATAGTTGACGAGCGGTGTAATTCCCGTGGAGCCACTCCCGTCGAAGGTGCATTGATGCGGAACGGACCCCTGGCAGGTCCAGGTGAAGCGCGCAACCGGCGGCGTTCCCTGTTGCGACGTGATCTTGATCGACCTTGTGGCCGTTCCCGTGGCACCCAGCGCGTCCTTCGCCGTCAAGGTGATGGTATGCGTGCCGGTCGAGAGGCTGGTCGTGGAGAAAGCAGTTCCCGTCCCGATCACGCCATCGATGCTGCTCGTCCAGGTGAGTGACGCCCCGGACAGCGTTCCGTCTTCGACATCAATCCCGCTGCCGGAGAATGAAACAGGGGTTCCCATGGCGAACGCCGCGGCGTTGGTCGGCGATGCAATGGACGCCGCTGGCGCCTGATTTGGAACTGGAACCTGCTTGACCATGCTGGCGCGTCGACCGGAGCCGTCCGTCACGGTGAGCGTCACGGCATAGGTCCCGGGAGCCGCCCACGTGTTCTTCGCGGTGGGAGTGGAGCGTGTCTCTCCTCGTCCGTTGCCCCAATTCCAGCTGTAGCTCACCAGACTGCCTGTGGACGAGGCCGCGTCGAGTGTGCACTGGAGGGTTGGGCAGGCCCAGGTAAAATTCGCGACAGGCGCGGGTCCTCCGCCGCCCCCGCCGATAAAGCCCGTGTACAACAGCAGGTTGGGCGTTCCCGGCGGCGCGCCCGCCACGACGTTCGGCGTCGCGTTGCTTATGAGTGCGGCGCGTACCTGGGCGGGTGTCGCCGATGGATTCAACTGGAGGTACAACGCGGCCGCACCGGCTACGTGTGGCGCGGAAAACGATGTCCCGCTGCCTGTGGTGATCGCGCTGTTGCTGCTGTCGAACGCGCTGGTTGTGATGTTGGCACCCGGCGCGTTGAGCGCGACACAAGAGCCGAAATCGGAAAACGAGGCGAATCCATCAGTGATGTCTGTGGCGCCAGCGGCAATCGCGCCGGGCGTGCTGCCGGGTGATTCCGTGCACGCATCGGCCGCATGGTTCCCCGCGGCGACGGCAAACGTCACCCCTCTGGCGATGGAATTCTGAATCGCCTGATTCAACGCGCTCGAGAAGCCTCCCTGAATGCTCATGTTGGCCACGGCGGGCAGGGTTCGATTTGCCGTCACCCAATCAACGCCGGCAATGATCGATGAATTGAGATTGTGGCCGGTGCAATCGAGGACGCGGACCGACACCATCCGCACTCGCTTGGCGACGCCATACGTCGTGCCGCCAACGAGGCCGGCCACGCTCGTGCCGTGACCAAAACAGTCCGAGGCATTTCCGCCGGGAGTGATCTCGTCGATGCCCGGGAACGCGCGTCCGGCATATTCGGTGTGCGAGTAGTTGATCCCGGTATCGAGGATGTACACGGTCACGCCGGACCCATCGGCCGCGTATGTGTACGTTGAGTTGAGCGGCAGTGCGCGTTGGTCGATGCGATCCACACCCCATGGCGCACTGGTCTGCGTGGTCGCAACCGAAAAGACCGCGTCCTGCTCGACATAAGCGACGCGCGGATCATTGCGCACTTTCGTGAGATCCGCGTCACCAAGCGACATCGCCAGCCCGTTGAGCGCCGCATGATAGCGCTGCGTGACTTCGCCGGGATACTCGGCAGCCATGGCATCAACTGCGCTTGCGCTTACGAGGTCATTCTTGAGGACAACGATATACCGGCCCGGAGCGGGAACCCCGGAAGACAATCGCAACGGTGCCGCGCTTGGTGCGCGCGCGGAGCCGCTTGATGAAATACTCGACGAATCGGCGCAGGCCGACAGAAGGGAGAATGTCGCCAGGATCATGGCAAGTCGCACTGCCAGCTTGTCATCGTGCTTCATGATGCTCTCTCGTGATGGGCGGATGCGTGGTGATCGTGATACGAGCACCATCCGCGCCATGGCACCGGAGAGGCTACCGATGCGGTGGGTCGTCAGCCACGAGGTCCGCTACCTGCACGGCGAGTCGAGCCATGAGACCTTCGAGTTCCCATGCACGCCGTTGCACGGTTCGCGTATAGATGGTTCGCGCGAGCAAATACGCACCCGCGACAACGCATCCCGCGTAGACAAAGCCAGCCAGCGGAGCATGGAGGTTCGCCATGGTCAGGCCGAAGACGACGGCGCCGGCAGCACCGCCGCCGCCTCCCACGACGCCACCAAATATCCCCCCGACGTACGGCCCCATCCGTTCCTCCGCACGGATGTGCGTCTTCCCCCCTGCTGCGGTGAGACTCACGTGGAGCTTGCGCTGGTTCTGCGATCCCGCCGGTGACCACGTCAGCGTGCGGCCGAGCGCGGTCGCCACTCCTGCCTCCCCGATCGAGGAGCGAATGGTTTGCGCAATCACGTCAAAGTCGTTCGGTGAGAGCTGGCCCATAACCTCCACTTCGTACGCGAGCGCGGTGGGCGCACCGGCCAGCGACGACGTCGCCGGACTGAGCGACTTCACCTGGTTCGCGCGCAGTGTCGCCAATGGCGCGGGGGCAACTACTGGTCCGGGGCGGACGGCCGAAGGCGCAACGAGTCCGGCGTGAGGGCGGAGCAATTCGTCCAGGGCGAGGCTCACGTAGGGTGCGGATATGCCGGCTTCCAGCGCGGCCAGCCGCACGTGCTCCATTCGGAAGCCATTGGGCAGGTCGCGTGGCACGGCCATCGTGGAGGCAGTCGGGGCGCGCGGCGCGTTGGGGGAGCCGATGCCCGCCTGCAACTCGGCGGCGCGCTTCCACACGCGATCAGCCTCCACCTCGGTGAGGACACGCTCCTCCAGGCCCGCATCAATGCGGACGGGAGCCGTGGCCACTGATGCGCCCACCGCGGCCTCGAGCGCGGCGGCCAGCTCATCTCCGGACTGAAAACGATGGTCGGGGTCCTTGCGCAGGCAGCGATCCACAATTTCGCAGAGGGCAGCCGGCACGTTTGGCGCAACGGAGGCAAGCGGCGGGGCGGGCCTGGTCGCATGCGCAACAATCACCACTGGCGCGGGGCCGTCGAATGGAAGGCGCCCCGAGAGCGTCTCGAACGCGACGACGCCCAGCGAATACAGATCGCTGCGTCCGTCCACGTCCGCACCAGTGACCTGCTCCGGGCTCATGTAGCCCACGGTTCCCAACACTTGCCCGGTGCGAGTGAGTGCACCGGACTGAAGCGCGTCCGCCAACCGCGCGATCCCGAAGTCCGTCACCATCGCCCGGCCCGTCACACGATCGACGAGGATGTTCTCCGGCTTGACGTCGCGGTGAATGACACTGCGCGCGTGTGCCGCGTTCAACGCGAGAGCGACGTCGCGAAGGATCGGCACGGCTTGCGCCGGAGACAGGGCACCGTCCCGTATGCGCGCGGAGAGCGTCATCCCGTCCACGTATGCCATCACGAGGAACGTCACGCCGGCCCGGTCGTCTGCCGAATAGATGGGAACGATGGACGGGTGCGACAGGCGCGCTGCGGCCCGCGCTTCACGAAGAAAGCGCTCGCGCACCACGTCGCTGCTCACCAGCTCGGGCAAGACCTTGATGGCGACGAGCCGATCCAGGCGCAGGTCGCGGCCCGCATACACCACGCCCATGCCGCCGCGCCCGATTTCCTGAAGGAGCTCGTAGTTGCCCGCGAGCGCCTCCACTAACGACGGCGGCAGGTCGTGGGGACTGGTCACGCGAGCAAACCGGGATTGGGCGTAATGAGCGCCTTGATCGCACTGCGCGATTCCACCGCGGCCAGCGCATCCGCCGCGCGGTCCAGCGTATACCGGCCACTGACCATCTCGCGCCACGGCTTCACGTCACCGAACCGCGCGGTCAACTCCACGGCACGGTGAAAGTGATCATATCGCGAGCCCCAGCATCCCTTCAGTTCCACGTGCTTGCGATTGATCTGCCAGTGCGGATGAATTTCCACGGCACCGTTGTCGGTGTAGTG
>JBDUCM010000096.1:0-20012 GCA_040003455.1 bacterium | reverse complement strand
CGGTATTTCCGGATAGCTGAGGCGGGCCATGCCATGTTCGAGGGTGCCAGGATCGGCAACGAGCGCCATGCGACGGGCGAAGCGTTGTGCCCGAAGGGTCCACCATCGAGACATGCTACGGACTTCCGCGGCCGGCCGGTTCCGAAGTGAGAGCGACTGCCGAACGTCGATGAGCAGGCCGCCCACGGTGGTGGCAGGACTGCCCATGCCCGTCAGGAACGCGTCCCGCATGTCATCGTGCGAGTACTCCCCGATCAGCCGTAGCGTGATCACGGCCTCGGTAAACTCGACGACGACAGGCATGTGGGCTCCTGACAGGGGCGCGGGGTTCCACGATTCAGCGCGGGAGAAGAGGTGGCCGGTTCGTGTGGTAGGGGATAGACCCCATGTGTCCGGGCTGCGTCAACCCGGCCGACGAGCTCGGCGAGCCGGTGTGACGTCGTGAGGGTCATGCCGGTCAGGAAAGTACGTTGCGCGCCCTCACAATTTTCGGCCTCCCTACCACGATGACGTGTCGGAGATGCGGTGCCCAGTTGAACGACGACGCAACGATGTGCCCCCAGTGCCTTGGGCGTGTGGTGAAGCCACGCGCGCGGCCGTCAATGCAGTTCTGGATTCTCGTCGCGGTGGTCGTGACGGCGGCGATGGGGTGGGTGTTTGCCGAGACGATGCTGACCTGGTAGGCGCGCGTCGGGGGCGGAACGAGGGTGCTACGTCGTGAACGGGAGGCTCAGCGCGAAGGTGCTCCCTTGGGGCGATGAGTGCTCGAGTTCCAGGCGACCCCCATGCAACTCGGCAATCTCCCGTGCGATGGCCAGCCCGAGCCCCGCACCCGCACCATAGGCCGACTCGCTATGGCCGCGCACATGGTCGCTTCGAAAGAACCGCTCGAAAATGTGCGGTTGATCTTCGATTGTGATGCCGATGCCGCGGTCGGCGACCGTGATGCAATGGGTGCTTCCCTCACTCCGCAATGCTACATCCACGATGGACGGCTGCCGAGTGTACTTGATGGCGTTGTCGAGCAGGTTACGGAGGACGCGCCGTAGTAACTCCTCGTCGCCGACGTACGGAATTTCGCCGGGCAGTTGGACGCGGAATTCAACCCCGCTCACGCTTGCAATGGCGCGATGACCCTGGACAGTAGTGGTCACCAGCTCATCGAGGTACATGGCATTCCGCGTGAGCAGCGGCTGGCCGGCGTCCACGCGCGCCAGGAGAAACAAATCGTTGACGATACGCGAGAGCTGAACGGCACCGTCGCGGATGACGCCGAGCGCCGCGCGAAACTCCGGATCGTGCTCTCCTTCGCCCGAAAGCGCGACGTCGGCTTCGGCGCGAATGAGCGCCACCGGGGTGCGTAGCTCGTGCGATGCGTCCGCCGTGAAGCGTCGCTGCTGCTCCATGGCAACGTCAACGCGCTCCAGCACGCTGTTGAACGTGGTGGCCAGCCGTCCCAGTTCGTCTCGCGGATTCTGCACCGAGAGGCGTTCGTGGAGATTGCGCGCACCGATCGCGTCGGCTTCCGTGGTCATGGCCGAGATGGGGGCGAGCGCTCGTTGCGCGAGGAGGTACCCGGCGAGCAACGCGAGCAACAGCACCAGCGGCAGCGCGATGAGTTCCGCGTCGCGGGCCGTTTCCAGCAGCTCGATGGTGGCGTGCATGGGTTGCGTGGCGATGAGCTGCACACGCGGGGTGCCGATGTCCAATCGTTCGAGCACGGCGCGCACGCCGCCGCGATGTCCGCGCACGGAAAACGAGGCATCCTCATCCCGCAGCGCGGCCAGCTTCCGCCGCAAGTCCTGCCAATCGATGTTCGACTGATTCGTGTCGCGCCGCGACGGTCCGCCGCGTTCGTCCTCGTCGCTCTCAACGCGGATGGGGCTCGTGACGATGATGCTGGGGAAGTCGGCTCGCCGCGCGGCATTGATCCCGCGCGACTCGAGGTCGCGTACCACGGCGGTGATGACAGCGGAGTCGCTGCCGGCGTCCCGGTGTGCCTTCAGCGTGAGCGCGACCAACTGGACCTGCTGATCGAGGGCACGATCCACCTGCGCCCGCGTGGCATAGCCGAGAAAGCCGTACGCAGCAATCGCGAATGCGCACAGGACCAAGGCGAGCACTCCCCCGTTCCATACGGTGAGTCGAGTCCGGATGGTGGCCATCTACTCGTCGCTCCCCACGGGCGACGACGGCGCGAGCACATAGCCATGGCCTCGGCGGGTCTGGATCAGTGTGCCGCTATGGCCTGCATCGAGCTTGCGTCGCAGGCGCCCAATGCAGACTTCAAGTGCGTTGCTGAACGGATCGTGATTGTCATCCCAGACGTGCGCGGTGATGTGCTCGCGCGAGATGACGCGGCCTGCGTTCCGGGCCAGATATTCGAGCAACGCATACTCCTTGCTCGTCAGGGGTATGTCTCGGCCGGCACGCGTGGCGCTCAGGCGGTGGGTGTCTACTTCGAGATCGCCAACCCTGATGACTGCCGGCGCGAGCATCTCGCCGCGGCGGAGCAACGCGCGAATGCGCGCGAGCAGCTCGTCGAACGCGAATGGCTTGACGAGGTAGTCGTCTGCTCCCGCGTCGAGCCCGTGCACGCGGTCCGCCACCCCATCGCGCGCCGTGAGCATGAGGATGGGCACCGTGTTGCCGCGGGCCCGGAGCGCGCGCGCGACGTCGTATCCGCTTTGGGAGGGAAGCATGACGTCGAGAATGACCGCGTCGTACGGCACCAGTGCGGCCTCGATCAGCGCGCGGGCGCCGTCGGTGACCACGTCCACCGCATAGGATTGCTTGCGCAACCCGCGGGCGACGACGTCACCCAGCCGTTCGTCGTCTTCCGCGATGAGGATGCGCATGGTGCTGGTGGGGGTGAACGGAACCCTGCATGATACCCATTGGCGCCTGACGCCACGCTAACAAGGGCGCCTGCCGGGCCGGGTTGCGTGCTTCATCCGGCAGACAGGTACGCGTCGCTATCCTGCAAGCGTCGGCTGGACCCACCCGTGTCATTCACCGTCCGTCAGGAGATACCGCCATGCGCATCAAGCCGGTCGTACCCTTTGTCCTCGCTCTCTGTTGCGCGCTCACACTGACCGCTGGGGCGCAGTCGAACAAGAAGAAGGAGGAGAGTCAAGCAGCGCTTCAGAAGGAGGCCAGGATGACGATGGCTGACGCGCGGGCGATGGCGATGCGCACCGTGCCGAACGCCACGATTCAGGCGGGCGAGATTGAGCGCGAGGGCGGCAAGCTGATCTACAGCTTTGACATGAAGGTGGCGGGAAAGTCGGGAATCGACGAGGTGAACATCGATGCCATGACGTCAAAGCTCATCAGCAAGGAGCACGAAACGCCGGCGGATGAAAAGAAGGAAGCGAAGGCGGACGCGAAAGCGAAGAAGGCGAAGCCGTAGCCAGCAGAAAGAGCCTCCGTCCTCGGTTGTCCGTCGCGAGTTTTCCTACCCGTTGTGCGTACTTCGTTTTCCGTGATCCGTTTTCCGTGGGCGTTATCCGTGGATTGTATCGAGAGAGGATGGTTCACGCCCTGACGGACCACGGACAACGCGCGACGGAAACTGAAAACGGGTAGGAAAACTCGTGACGGACAACGAAGGACGGAGATGCTGTCGCGGCGGACTCAGCCCGAGCACAGCCACCGACCGCGCGCGCATCGCAGGGTATGTACCGAGAGTGTATCGGCGAAGTATAAGAGAAGCCTAACTTATTGGAATTCTCCAAGAAATGACCACCTAGCAGGAGGAAATTACACTCCTTGCAGGTCGTTAACAGAACTGTTAGCATCCGCGCCGCGACCGGAGACGCGCGACGCATTGCGTCGCCACCACGCTGCCGTGAACGGCAACCGCCCATGCGCGGTGCCGGCGTCCGCCGCCTCGCAACACTCTCTTGAAAGGCGCGACGATGAGGACAGGTACGCAACTTCCCCAGCGCATTGACGGTGGCAGGTCTATCGCGCCGGTCGAGCGCGGCAAGCGCGCCGCCCAGGCGGCGGCGCCGGTTGGGGAAGCCCGGATAGCGATGGATGCGGTCGACACGACTGCGACAGGCGGCACATACAAGTATGCCGTCGCGGTGGTGCACCAGGGCCACACGATCATGCTGTCGTCGCGCTCGCGCGCCGACGGCACATGGCACCTCGGCTACACCATCCTCATTCCCGACGCCGGCGCCGACGGCGCGGGGATGTGGACCAACTTCCAGGAGTTCACCTTCTCGACCGTGCTGCGGCCGGTCGGGATGAACGTGATCTCGCTCGACTTCAAGGACGCGGGGGTTCCCGCTGCCGACGTGCCCTTCCAGGCGCTGTCCGACGGCCAGCACGTGTATGTCTTCCGCCAGTCCACCGTTGGGACGCTGCTCGCCGACCGGTTCGTGTACGACGACGTGCTCAACAGCCTCATGAATACCTGGGAAGTGCGGTACCGGCGGAGCAAGAAGATCGATATTCCGGCCGACCGGAAGGACACCTTCGGCTCCACGGACATGGAAGGTGATGTCTTCACCGAGGCGACGATCGAGCTGACGTCGATTGGTGGATTGTCCAACGGCTGGTACACCGTCGTGCTTACGCCATCCGGACTATCCGGCATCGATCGATGGCAGATCTTCGCGTACAACGCGACCTCGGCCGCGATGAACAGCTTTTCCTTCGCGCGCACATCGGACGGGCTGTTCGACCTGAGCGACGCCGTTGTTGTGAACGGCGTGGTGTCACCCGACTGTGGCCTCTCCCTGAGCGGGACGACAATGACGGGCCCGCCGAGCGCGCTGGTGTACGCGAAGCAGGAGCGGTTGAAGGATGAGTATGGGCGGTATCATCTCCTGAAGAAGGAGGCGCGCGTGATGCTCGCCGTGCCAACCGGCAGCGACTTCACGATGGCCGTCCTGGATTTCGGCATCGATCTCTCTGGCCGGCTTCCACTCATTGCAGGCACGGGCACGCCGCCACAGGTGGTGCTGCCCGTTGCTGCCGCGCCGACAATCGAGAGCGCGCTTCACTTCGAACAGTTCGGCGCCACCGCCGCGGGGATTCCGGCGCTCACCGGCTTTCCGTCGGCCGCGTTCAGCGTGGAGATGTGGATTGCACCACAAACGTTCGGTGCCAACGCCGACATCGTCATTCAGAGCGGCACGGGCGAGGCGGTGCCGTTCGCGATCTCGCTTCAAGCAGGTGTCCCCACCTTCGCGATCTACGGCGCACACGCGGTCGTTGCAACCGGCCCGCTTCTGGAGCCCGGCTTCTGGACCCATCTCGCCTGCACCTGGGACGGAACAACGGCGACGGTCTTCGTCAACGCGTCGGCGTCGACCACTGCCGGCACCGCCGCTCCAGCGGCCACCTTCGCGGCCGGCTATGTGCTCGGCGGCGCCGCGGGTTTCAGCGGCGACCTGTGCGAGTTGCGCTTCTGGAAGCGCGTGCTCGATCAGGCGCAGGTCCTCGCGCGCATGTGCGTCACCGTCACGTCGAGCGACTCCGGCTGGAGTGATCTCGTCGGCTATTGGCGGTTCGTCGAGCCTGCCGACGACACACGATTGACCACGTTCGCCAACTCATCTTCCGTTGGCGCACCGGCGAATGGGACGTTGAACGGCGCCACGTGGATCGCGTCGCAGGGGCCGACCGCACGCTCGTTTGCGCCGGTGGCCTGGAGCGCAAACGGACTCACCGTGTGCACGGCGCTGTTGCCCTTCGCCAAGAGCCAGCTTCGGCCGATGTTGATGGAGAGTTCGGACGGCCGAGTGCATCTGTACTTCGCCGCGGCAACGGGATCGGCGCAGATGGCGGCGCACTACAGCACCATCACAGCGCGAGCCACCTTTGCGGCCGGTTGGCTTGCGGCCAATCCGTCGGTGCCCGCCAATACGCAGACCGGGTTGTTGCGCTTTGCTGCGCGCGAGACGGGCAGTGCGATGAACACCGCTGCCGTGAGTCCGGCGTATGTGCAGATCGCGAACGGCGCCGATGCCGATCATGTCGTGGTCACGCTGCGGAGCTACACCGGGTACACGGAAGTGTGGCCCACCGTCCCGCGCGACCTGTCGTCATTCTGTGACGTGATCAACGGCAACGCCGTGCAAGTCACGGCGAATCCGGTGCCTGCCGCGCATGGCGTGGTGGAGTACGACTACACAACGGTGACCGTTACGCAGGCGGGGGCACAGCACGGTCCGCCGCCGGCACCGAACATTGGCTCGTCGCTCTTTGCCGTGTCGTCCGACGGCAACTCCACCAACGGGTACACCGCGCTGGTGCAGAACACCAGCACCGTCGCGCCGCCGGCGCTTCTGCGGGCGGGCATCGACACGTGGTGGGTCAACGATCCGCCCGCGGCCGCGCTTCAGCTCACGCAGCCTGGCTCGCTGATCAATGTGCTGGATGCGACGGCGATGGGGACGTACAAGGGTCCGCTCGCACTCAGTCGCGACATGTGTGTGGAGGCGTGGATCAATCCCACCACGTTTGCCGCCACGCCAGCCTCACGCTCCGTGATCCTGCTCTTCAACCAGGGAGCAACGGCCTCGCAGTATGCGTTTGGCCTGACGCAGGACGGAAAGATCTACGCCGGCAACAGCTTGATGGTGCGGGCAGCGACGTCGCCGATTGTGCTGTCCGCGTGGACGCACGTAGCGGCGAGCTACCACAGCGACTTCGGCATCGTGCTGTCCGGTCAGCGATTCCTCGACGTGGGCAACGACGACACCCTGAACACCGGTGACGCTGTGACCATCGAGGCGTGGATCAACCTCACGACGAACACGGTTCGGCAGACCGTTGCGTCCAAGGCTGACCAAGGCGACGTGCAGTGGGAACTGTACGTCGACACGGACGGCAAGCCGGCCTTCGGCGTGACCACCAACAACGGCACGACGAAGACGCTCGTGACGGTGAAGGGCCAGGCAGCATTGTCCACGAATGCATGGCATCATGTGGCCGGCGTGTACGACGTGGCGCACGAGAAGGTTGGCGCGGTGCAGTTCATCGCGGCCGACAAGAGCTACGTGTCCATTCCCGCGCTCACCATCCCGCTGGCCACGGCGATGACGGTGCAGCTCTGGATCAAGCTGATTCAACCGTCCGCAATGCTGGGCACGCAGATCGTGATGCAGACCGTGAACGCGAGCGATCCCGTGGTGTTCAGTCTCTTTCTGAACAACAACGCCGTCATCTTCTCCGTGAACGGCACGAATGCGACGGCGACGGCGCCGCTCCAGTACGACCAGTGGACGCATCTGTGTGGCACGTACGACGGGACGAACATCGTCCTGTACATCGACGGGCTCGTGAGCGGCACCGCCACGGACGCCGCGCCGGTGAGTGGCACGCCGACGTCGGCGGGGGTTGCCTATACGGTAGGCGGCACGGCGAGCTCGAATTCGCTGAATGCCGTGGTCATGGGCGTGAGCCTGTGGAGTATTGCGCTCGACATCAGCACGGCGCGCCACTACATCCGCACGCCGCTCAGCGGCGGCGAGCCGGGCCTTGTTGGCGCATGGCCGTTGGGCGACCGCTTCGGCAACACAGCCATGGACATCGCGGGCGTCAGCAACGGCACGCTGGTGAACGCCAGTTACATCCAGATCGACAAGGGGCAGTACGCGCACCGGATCCTCGTGGACGGCGTGCCCGTGGCGTCCACGATCGTGAGCAATACGCCGGTGCTCACCGAAGACCGCATGCAACTGGGGAGCGGTTCGCTCTCGTCGTACTTCCAGGGTACCATCGATGCGGTGCGCCTGTGGAAGATGGGAAGGATGACATGGGAAATTCAGTACTACGCCATCAAGGACCTCGGCTCCGAGACCACGGGTCTCGTGAGTGATTGGGAGTTCGAGACCGGCGCCGGCCACGTGGGCTTCGACAGCAAGAGCCAGAACAACGCGATCATCCGTGATGCGAAGGTCAAGCTCAGCGACGCGGCCGTGGATGCGATGTGGGTGCCAACGCAGTTTCGCTCCGGGTGGCGGCTGTACGTGAACGGCACGGAAGTGGACAGCGCGCCGTACTCGCTGGATCCGCAGGACTTCGGCACCAACCAGTGCACCATTGGCGGGATGTTGTACAACGTCGCTGTCACGGCGTACTACCCCGGTGCCATCAACGAGCTGCGCGTGTGGAAGGCGCAGCGCACTGCGCAACAGCTTCGAGAGAACATGAACCGGCCGCTCAGCGGAGTGGAGGCCGGCCTCGTGGGATATTGGCCGTTCTCCGCCGGATCGGGCCAACTGTTTCCGGACCTCACGGGGTTTGGCGCGAACGGCGTGTGGGACGGCATCGACGATCCCACCTGGCTTACATCGCTGGCACCGGTGTCCGACGAAGCCCCGCAAATACTCGACGCCGTGGGCGGCGTGGCCAAACCGGGCAACGCTACCGCGCAGAGCGCGCCCGTGGCAGCGGAGTATGGCGAGGTGATCGTGGATGCGACGGGCGCGTCGTCCGCCGTGATGAACCGCGCGTACGCCGCCGTGCAGGGTGAGGCGCTCCGCCTGGTGAAGGACTATCAGGTGGGCGAGCTCCTCATGCAGTACGTGGGGCAGGTGCAGACCAAGCCCAACCTGATTGGCTACATCGAGGGTGCGCCGCCGCTGCCGTCGGAAAACCTCACCGTGGATAGTCCGATCTCGCCGTACAAGTACCTGGCTGCGAGCACGGTGACGCTGACCGAATCCGACGACACTGTCTACGCCTACACCGCGTCGCGCGAAGTTGGCTCGTCGCGGTCCATGGAGGGCAAGGTCGGCCTCCAGTTCCTGGCGTCGGAGAGCATCGGCATCCTTGCGCAATCACTCGTCTTTGGTGCCAAGATCGCCGGCGGATGGGCCACGAGTGCCGAAACCAACTCGGCATGGTCGAATGATGCCGGTGTGTCCACGGAGCGGCGCGCGTCCACGGAGAAGACCATCGAGGTGTTCGGGGCGTGGGAAGCGAACACCTACGATTTCGATCCGAATGTGACGCGCCTGTACATCCCGAACAACAAGGGATTTGCGCTCGTGCGCTCGGAGACCGCGGATCTCTATGCGCTGCGATCGATCTCCACGGGCGCGCTCGTCACCTATTCCATGAGGCCGAATCCCGATATCCCGCCGGACACGAACATCATCATGTTCAAGATCGACCCGTTGTACGTGAAGAACGGCACGCTGGATGGCTACGTCGGGTTCCAGAAGGACAAGGACTATCCGTTTCTCTCCACGGGTGAACGCGGCAGCTACTTCAAGCCGCTGGAGGCCTACGCGCTCAAGGCGCTCATTGACCGCGAACAGCAGCAGCTCGAGGCGTACTACGAACGGTTCGACGCGACGTCGATGGGACAGGGCAGCGACCTGCGCGACAACTCACGCAACCTCGGCAACCTGCTGCTGAACATGCCGGGCAATACGGCGCTCTCGTGGGACGATTGGAAGGCACAGGTGGCTCGCCGAAGCCTGGTGAACACGTACGTCTGGAATTCGGACGGTGGTCTCTACTCGGAAGAGGAACAGTTCGGCGCCGTGCGCGAGGAGTCGGGCGCGGGCACATACGAACATGTGTCCAAGGACGGCTTCTATCTCGAGGCGAGCTTCAACATCGGCCCTGCCGCCTCGGTGGAGATGTTGTTCGGGAGCCGAGTGTACACGAAGGCCATGAAGAGCAGGCGGGAGGCGACGTCGTTCGGCCTGCAGGTGAAGCTGCCGGGCGAGGGCTTCCTCAATCGTCGTTCGCCGTCCGGCACGCCGGCGCCGCCGCCGGGACAGTATCCCGTGCCATTCGACGACGCGTCGTGTTCCGGCAAGGTCAACCAGTACCGCTTCATGTCGTTCTATCTGGCACCGCGGAAGAAGAACTTCGACGACATGCACTCGATCGTGGACCAGAATTGGTTGAACCGTCAGGGCGAGTATGCGGGCACCTTTGATCCCGATGCCTACGCGCTGAAGGAGGCGCTCCAGTATCCCAACCTCGTGTGGCGGGTGCTGCATCGCGTCACCTACGTCAATCGTGTTCCGCTCGATAGCAGTCCGGTGGATGCGGAGTCCCTCACTCCAGACATTCGCCGGCCGGATGCACAGAGCGTCGCAACCAATGCGCTGCTGATCGATGCCGTGCCGGTGGTGAACAGTGATCCGACGCCCAAGGCGACGATCAGCCATGAACTCGATGCCCTCCTCGCAGCGCTTTCGCAAAACGCGCTCTATGGAGCGCTCGTGACGGCCAACGCCGTCGATATCAAGACCGACGCGATGTTTTACATGCAGGGCTACTACTCCATCGTCTAACAAGGAGACTTCCGTGTCGCTGCAACAGTGCGGGAACAACTACTGCCCCAACAACAAGAGCATGATCGATGGCGACTGCCACGATCTGGACTACCAGGCGGGCAACAAGATCGTGCTCATTCCGCCCGGCACCACCACGCAGTGCTGGTGCGTCTGTTCGTGTCTGGCGGTGAACACGCCAATTTCCACGCCGGATGGAACGGTCAAGGTGCAGGACATCGTGTCGGATCAAACGGTGGTGCTCGCGGCTGGTCTCGACCTGACGTGGACCGATCAGGTGGTGCATCAGGCGTCGTTCGCCACGCCCGGCCTCACCGAGCATACCATCTACATCCGGTTCCAGATTCAGGGCGAGTCCGCCGCGCGTGAACTGGTGGTGACGCGTGACCATCCACTCGTGCTCTATCCCGACAAGAAGCTCATCGTTGCCGACTACCTGCAACTCACGGACATGCTCATCGATCGTGATGGGCAGTCGGTGCAAGTGCTCGATGTGAGTTGGGGCAGCTATGCCGGTTCGTTCTACGAGTTTGCCACGTCGCTCACGCCGCCGGACGCCAACTACACCAATCACCTCGTGCTTACCAACGGGATTGTGTCGGGTGATTTCGCGATCCAGGTGTACTCTGATATCCCCGCCGGCCCGTCGGGAGTTGCCGCAGTGGCCGCCACTGGGGGCAAGGGTGCAGACGTTGCTGGTGCAACGTCAGGTGCGCGTCACGAAGTCGGGTCGGAGGAGTGGATCACGGCCAACACAAGCCAACCCAAGGCAACCGCTGTGAGTGCCCTCAGGGCGTCCGCTCCTGTAGCGGGCGGTCTCGCTGCCACGGCAAACCGAAGTGCCACGCTGATCCACGGCAATCTGTTCTCACCCGCGGCGCTGATCGTGGCGCCGGACCACGCATCCGACTTCCTGCCGCCCGCGCAGGCAAAGGCACTCAAGAAGTACGCGCCGAAGCATTCCATCGGCGACATGTACTACCACCAGCTCGGCGACTACGTGATCGGCCAGTTCAAGTGTCTGTATCCGGACGTCACCTTCGTGACGAGCTGGTACAACTCCGCGGTGAACGCGCACTCGTTCATCACGAACGGAAAGAAGCACGTGTTGTTGAACGGTGGCCTGATGCGCATCGTCGGCTTTGAGTATGCAGGCATCGCGCTCGCCATCGCGCACGAAGTTGGCCACTTGTACGGCACGCCGGACGGTTCACCGTTGGGCGTCACGTGCGAAGGAGAGGCGGACTACTACGGAGCGAAGATCGCGCTGCGGAAGCTCTGGTTCGGCGAGTTGTACGGTGATTTCATGTTCCAGTCGGTCGCGCAACTCAAGCTGCTGTATTCGTATCTCACGGATCCTTCGGACGGTGAGAACGACAAGGCTGGCCGCAGGTATCCTTCGAATGAGTGTCGTCTGGATACGATCGCGGCGGCGATGGCAGGGCAGCCGATTCCGGAGTGTGCTGCCTGCGGCATTGTGGATTGGTCGGCCACTACCCTGTCCACGGGCGCGAACGCGATGGCCGGGTGATGCGCGCATGAGCGAAACGGCTACACCAGAAGATGCCTGCCGGGAGTTCGGCGAGTTCCTGGGTGTGGGGGACGCGGTTTCTCCAACTGTCCTTCGCGCCGCACTCGCTGACCCGGTGTATGCGAGAAAACTCGTCGGGAGCCGAGGTGCTCCCGACGCGGTGCGGTATTTGTTGGCTCGTCCGCCGGCGGTCCGTGACGGTGCGAGCCAGGTGTCCGATGCCAACCTGGCTCGTCATGCGGCAAAGGCCCTTGCACGGTGGGTTTTTGCCGGGATGAAGCGCGTGGATGAGGCGACGTATGCGCGTCGGACGACGGCATGCCAGTCCTGCGAGTTCTTCAAAGCGTCTGGCGACAGTGCGTTGTACGCGTTGGTTGGCGGTGCGCGGGAAGGGGTGTGCGGGCAGTGCGGATGCGTGGCGACATCGAAGGCGTCGATGCCGACGGAGTCGTGCCCAAGTATGGACCCGGCGCGGCCGGGATTTACGAGGTGGGGTGAGTTGATGACGTAGTGAGGGCGGGCGCGAGCGAGCGGAAATTGCGCGTCCCATGATCTTTGCGCACGTCCCTGGTCGGGGGGCGTTCGGGGTGCGGAGGCCGGCGGATTAGGTGTGAGGGTGTATCCCACGCGCCTTTCCCTGCAGCGCCCGCAGGGTAACGCGCTCAGTTTGCCGGTGGTATGATATTGGTAGGTGGATGGCTCGATGGAGGTGTCATGATTGTGGGTGTTGGCAATTGCGGCGGAGGGCGCCGGGAGTTGCGTTCAATGCTTCGCCGCAGAATAGGTGTTATGTAACACTCAACGAAGTAGAATGATCAGACGTTGCTGTGTCCTCGCACTCATTCTCGCAGTTAGTTGCCATCAAGGCATCCCCGGCGGTGAGCCATCACATGACGAGGACGATGCGACTCTCGCTTGTCGGCGCCGGCCGGTCATCGTCCGCCCGTTTGAGAGAACCCCCGTTGACTCAGGATGGCTATTGGCCGGGACAATGCGAGACGCTGCTACACTCGTACCACTCGCCGACGCTCGGGTTATGATTGCCGAAGAGCAACGCGCCGTCGCCACTGACTCCCTTGGTCGCTTTCGCACGGTCGTTCGCCCAGCGCCCACTCTACTCCATCTCCGCTTCATGGCCATCGGGTACGATCACCAGCGGGATACGACCGCCTTCAGTGCGGCCCGCGGATATCACTTCGATGTCTTCATGACGCGTTCTAAAGTATGCCTAGGCGGGATTACGACAGGTGAGATCTCCCCGCGTGTTCCATAACGTGCGCTGCAGCAGACAAGGCGCTGCGGAAGCGCGCTGCGCGCGCTATTTGTTTGATGCCTTGAAGCTGAGCTGAAGCGTTATACAGCAACAAGCCACTCGGGAGCACACATATTCGGCAAATTGCGTTGGTCTGCGTGGCATGGATCGCTGGCCTGTCAGCCGCCGCGGTCCTCCTGTTCAATATCGGTCCGCAGCTTCAGTGTGCGGCTGATATCGAGTGCGCGCGCGCCGGTGATCGCTGGTGGCATGGCGTCCTGGTGTCGGTCGTGGCACTCGGACCAGGCCTGATCGCAACACTCGCGTACCTGCGTCGCACGGCACCTCAGGTTGACCCAACTGGCAAATGTCGCGATCAGCACGCCTCGCGGTAGTCGTCGTTGGATTAGCTGCCCTCGGCGCGCTCGTCGGCGCGCTATGTGCAGTCCTCGCTTCAGCTGCAATAATTGTCGCAGAGACCGGCTTGCCTTCCCTCGCGGACTTGCACGGAGGCGGCCTTCGTGAGCTCGTCGGCTTTTATACAATCCCAGCACGCATTGGCGCGATTGCCGGTGTGATAGGAGCCCCGCTCCTTGGACTTGGAATGCTGAGAACAGTCCGGATTGGACGAGCTATCGCGACCACCGGCATCGGAGCGGTAGTCGGAGCGGCACTTAGCGAGTGGCTCTATCCCTGGAATCCGTATTCGCATGCCCCGCCGCCGCCCATTGTTGGCGCTATCGTCGGTTTCCTTCTGACTGGGATCGGACTTCGCTTAGTGCAAGCGCGCCGCCCGGCACTCCTCTCGACTCCTGAGCTGATTGAGGACACGACAGCGTCGTCCAGCAGCCGTATAACGTGCGCTGCTGCTGACAAGGAGTTGCGGTAGCTCGCTTCGCTCGCATTTATTTGATTCCTTGCAGCAGAGCTGATGCGTTGTACAGCTAATGCATTGTCCTGAGCTGTATGGAGGATTAGATTTCAACGGTCTCCTTTTCCGAGGTCGTTTTGGCGAAAACTCGTCTCCGCGCGCCCGTGGTACGCAAACGCAAGAATATCCTCGTCGATCAGCGCAAACTCGATGCGGCGAAGACCGCGCTCGGCGCGTTGACGGAGACCGCCACGATTGACGCCGCCCTCGATTTGGTGGTCTTTCGTACCGAAGTCTTCGGCGCGCTCGATCGAGTGGCCGCCGACGGAGGATTCGCGCCGGCTGGTCGTAGACACCGCGCCGGATGATCTACACGCTCGACACGAGTATCCTGATCGACGCGCTGCGCCGCCCGGCGGACATGCTGTTGCTCAAAGAATTCTTCGAATGGGCGCTGCCGCGCACCGCGCTATCGAGCGTGGTCGCGAGCGAGCTGTTGGCCGGCGCGCGCACCGAGACGGCGCGGCGCCTCGTCGAGCGCGACTTGTTGGGCGCGTTCGAACGACGCGGGCGCATCCTCGCGCCGAGTGCGTCGGCGTGGAGTAAAACCGGCCTCGTGCTCGGCCGCGCTGCCACCGCGTCGATTGGTGCATCGTGGCAAAACGATCTGTTACTCGCCCACACCGCGCGCGAGTTCGGCTGGACGCTTATTACGCGCGACAAAGACTTTGCCCGCGTTCGGCCGTTGGTGAAAGGGCTACGCATCGAAGCCCCGTTTCCGCGCCGCCCCAGTATCGCGCGGGGCGCTGTATAACAAACGGTTGCAGCAGACAGCGGTTCTTGCACCAGTTTCGTGTACACTTCCACCTAACGAGAATGGGGTGTCACACGTGCCACGATCTGGACCACGAAAGGTGCACAAGTACAGCGACGCGTTTAAGCACACCGCCGTTCGCCTGAGTCAGCAGCCAGGCATGCAGGTCAAGACGGTGGCCGCCGCGCTGGAGATCCATCCCTTCATGCTGTGCGCTCCGCGCGCTATTGATTTGATGCCTTGCTGCTGAACTTGGGCGTTGACGTTGTAGAATAACGCGATTGGGCGCAGCCGCGGGCGCTTGCGGATCGGGGCTTCTAAGAAACTGCGGTTCATTCGTCTGGCCGATCTCGCAATGCCCTGTTGCCGCCTCGTGACCACCCAACGGGGCCCGCGCCGTCCGGTTGCCTCGGCTACGCCGCCCGCACGCCGTACCCGTGATGCGCCAGCTTCTCGATGTTGTGCACCAAACAGAACAGCTTCCACTGCGTATCGACCTTCGCTCATTTGCGAAATCAGGAGTCTGGGCCTACATTGTAAGTCCACTCCTCCTGGTCCCCTCATGCGATCCAAGATCGTCCGAATCGGCAATTCCCAGGGTGTCCGACTGCCCAAGCTCATGATCGAGCAGGCGGGCCTGACAGAGGAGGTCGAGCTTCGCGTTGAGGCCGGTCAGATCGTCATCGAAGCGGCGCGGCAAGCGCGCGCCGGATGGGCGGAGGCGGCCCAACGCGCACATGCGGCCGGCCACGATCGCCTGGAGTCCACTGGTGTCACTCAGTTCGACCAGACTGAGTGGGAATGGCGGTAAGGCAACTCGCGCGAGTCCCGAGTCGTGGCGATGTGTTTCTCGTCGAACTCGATCCCACGCGCGGCAGTGAGATCCGGAAAACACGTCCGTGCCTCGTGATCTCACCGGACGAACTGAATCATCACTTGAGTACGGTCATCGTCGCGCCCATGACCACGGGAAAGCACCCGTATCCGTACCGAATACCGACTCGGTTCGGCGGCAAGCAGGGGTACGTCGTCTTGGATCAGCTGCGGACTATTGATCGTGAGCGCTTACGGAAGCGCCTGGGCTCCGTCCCGCCGGCCACCCTCCGTTCCGTCCTTCAGGTCCTCGCCGAGTTATTCGAGATCTAGATCCCCGTGGTTTAACGAGTCGTTGCAGTTGGCAGGCATCTGCGGATGGCGCGTGCTCCGCACGCGCTTCTATGTTATTGCCTGCAACTGAACTCTGGCGTTATCGCGCAACCGGGCGTCAATGAATCGCAACCTTCGTAGACTGTTGGTCATGATTGTTGCTTGGCCCCTCGGCCTCGCCATTGCCGTCGTTTGGCTCTTCTTGCCAAAACCGTGGAACTCTCCTTGCCCCTCCGGGCAATTGTGTGCGCTCGAGCCAACCTCATGGGTTAGCACGGTCGCCTGGCTGTGTCTCGCCTTCGGACCGGGGGTGCTCGCGACCCGGCGGTGGTGGCGAGGGGACGATCCGCCTGCGCTATAACGTACGTTGAACCTGTGGGGCGATCGACTGATGGCTCGCTTCGCTCGCTTTCATTTGATTCACCCGCAGGTTGGCTGGGGCGTCAGACTTCCCCGGTCATCGCGAGACGGATGGGCTTCCGCGAATGAACATAGATCCGACCAATCCAGTAGTCGCGCTGTGCGCCGCCGGTATGGTCATCGACGGCGATGCCGCTGCGGCGCATCGTCTGTTCGAGCAGGCCTGGGCGGCCCGCCAGGATGATTATGATGCGAGTATCGCGGCGCACTTTCTCGCGCGGCATCAGCCGACGATGGAAGATCGCGTCCACTGGAATACCGTGGCGGCTCAGCATGCAGAGTCGGTCACGGACGGCCGAACACTGGAGTTCAAAGCCTCTCTGTATCTGAACCTCGCCGACTCCTGTTTCGCCATCGGAGATCGCGTGACCGCCGCCACCGCGCTCGATACTGCGCGCACGCATGTGCTCGCGTTGACAGATGGCGGGTACCGCGCGTTCGTGGAGCGTGGCATCGCCGGCCTACAGTCTCGGCTCGCGACGATCGAATCCGGCCCGATCTAACGTGTGCTGCGCTTGTCAAAGGAGCTTGGTTGCTCGCTGCGGTCGCATTTATGTGTTCCCTTGCAAGTGAACGTTGGTGTCAGGCGTCCAGCGACTCTCTACCGGGATCCGTTTGCATCGTGACCTTGATCGAATGCTTGAGGCCACTGCGCCTCTCGCAGCCGAAGGCGTAGACTGGATGGTCGCCGGCGGCTGGGCCATCGACCTGTTCGTCGGCCAATCCACGCGCGACCATGCCGATGTCGATCTGGCCGTATGGCGAGATCAACAAGAGCGCCTTGGTAGCGCTCTTGCCACATGGACATGCACCATCGCCGACGCTGGCGCGTTGCGTCCTTGGCGCGAGCGCGTGGCTCGCGAACCCCCTTCACGAGATCCATGCGACTCGAGCCGGGGTGCCATTGGAGTTTCTTCTCAATGACCGAGATCTTGATTCCTGGGTTTACCGTCGCGATCCGACTATCCGGCGACAACTTGCGCTTGCTGTCCATCGGCGCGATGCAATTCCCTACCTCGCTCCGGAGCTAGTCCTGCTCTGTAAGTCCAAGGCCCCCCGCCAGTCCGATGAGCGTGATCTGCGTGCGGCAGCCCCTATCCTCGGCGCAGAACCGCGCCGGTGGTTGCACCAGGCAATTGCTCATGCGAATCCTGCGCACCCGTGGCTTGTCCAGCTCCGTCCCCAGGAAGGCTAGAGTGCTGAGCTCTGGCGTTGCGAAGCCAACCACCGTTGCTGCGGTAGAAAGTCTGTGAATCTGGCCGTCTTCGACGTCGATGGAACGCTGTTGCAGAATCACTCGCTGGAGGATGAGTGCTATGCAGCCGCACTCCGCGACGTCCTCGGGTTGCGCGCACTCGACGTCGACTGGACGCAGTATCACGACGTGTCCGACGCCGGCATCGCGGTCGAAGCATTTCGCCGGGAGTTTGCATCGCCGCCGTCTGAAGTGCAGCTTGGCGAGACTGTTCGGCACTTCGTCTCCCTGCTCAAAGCCGCCTGCGACGCGGACGCTGACGCCATCGTCCCCGTCCTGGGAGCGGAGCGTGTGTTTGCCGCGCTCGCAACGCGGGGATGGGCGGTGGCAATCGCGACGGGTGCCTGGCGCCATGCCGCGGAGTTCAAGCTGTCAGTCGCCGGGATCGACTACTCGCATATTCCGATGGCGACATCGGAGGACGGGCCAGCCCGCACGTCCATCATTGCGACTGCCCAATCCCGTGCCGAGCAAGTCCATTGCGTGGAGCGCTTCGAACGGGTAGTTTCGATTGGCGACGCGATCTGGGATGTGCGTGCGGCGAGCGAGTTGGGACTTCCATTTATTGGCGTGGGACGCGGGGCACGCGGTGAACGCCTCCAGGCAGCGGGGGCGCGCACTGTGCTCGAGGATTTCCATGATCACGCAACCCTGTTCGACGCGCTGGAGAGCTCGGGCGTGCCCCTTGCCGCGGCTTCCTGACGTAACGCTGTACTTGTCAAATGAGCTTTGGTAGCTCGCTGGGCTCGCATCTCTTATGTTCCTTTGCAAGTGAACCTGGGCGTCTAGGTGGCCACAAGCATCTTGGCGAAGTAAAGTTTGGCATGCCCATGTCCCCATATGTTCGCGCCCTGCGTTCCCACGTTGGTGCGATGCGGTTGCTGCTGCCCTCAGTCAGCGCCCATGTCTTCGACCAGGAACGTCGTCTCTTGCTCGTATGTCAGAGGGACAGCAGCGAATGGTCGACTCCCGGCGGCATGATCGAACCAGATGAAATGCCTGCCGATGCCGCCGTTCGAGAGACATGGGAGGAGACGGGACTGGTGGTCAGTCCTGAGCGCATCTTGGGTGTATTCGGCGGACCGGCATTCGTCGTTAACTATCCTGGTGGCGATCAGGTCCAGTACGTTATTACAGCCTTCGCTTGTGTCGTGATGTCCGGAGAGTTGCGTGTGGCCTCTGACGAGACGAGCAATGCACGCTTTTACACAGAACGAGAGGCATCCGCACTGCCTCTCGCGCCCTGGTTGCGGTCCGTGCTGAGTGACGCGTTCACTGATCACGCGCACCCGAGGTTTCATCGCGGCTCCGCCGCCGCTGTTAGTTGATGGCCTGCAGCTGGACTTCTGCGGTTAGGGCCGCACACCTCGGAGAGCTGCATGAAACGGGTCCTCGTGATCGGCGGCCCGGGGGCAGGCAAGACGACGCTCTCCACGCGGCTCGGGAAGGTGCTCGGCTTGCCGGTCGTTCATTTGGACGCGCACTTCTGGCGCTCAGGCTGGCGCGAGACGCCGCGTCCGGAGTGGGCGGACCGGGTCGCCGTGCTGGCGTCCGCGGAGCGCTGGGTAATGGACGGGCATTACGCCGGGACGCTGGCGCTCCGCGCGCGGGCAGCCGATGCCGTGGTGGTGCTCGCGCCGCCCCGGCTTACGTGCGCGGCGCGGCTTGTCCGGCGCGGGCTTCGCGACCGCGGCCGTCAGCGGGTAGACCTGGCGCCGGGGTGTGCGGAACAGGTGCCACCGTGGGCGTTCCTACGCGAGGCGTGGTCGTTCGCTGCGACCGAGGTGCCGGTGGCACTCGCGGTAATGGCCGGCCCGGAAGCCGCGCGGCCGGACGGCACGCGGGCGCGCGTCGTCGTGCTGCGTTCAGTCACGGAGGCGAAGCGTTTCGTGGCCGACGCGTGCCAGTGGGCCGAGCAGGCGCAGGCCGGCTATGCAACGTTTGAATAGCCGGGAACATGGGTAACCGTGATCGAGGGACCCGTCGATCGAATGTTCGGGACTCCGCCCGATAGCTCCGGCCGTGTGAGCCGGAACCATCGGACGACCGATCGCGAGATCCACGTCTCTGTTACTGTCCCGAGCTCTCACCCTGGGCGACGAGAAGCTCGTCAAGCTGATCGAACTGCTCGCCCATAGCATCGGACGCTCCGGCGCCGGCAGCGTCGAGCGCTTCCTTCGACGGGTAGCTCTCGTGCAGGACTACCAGCGTCTTGCCGCCCTCTTCCTCGAAGGTCACCGTGGTGACAGCCCCGCCCTCGCCACCTTCCTCATTGGTCCACGCGAGGCGCGAATGCGGCGTCACTTCGACATACGTGCCGAAAAACGCGACAGGCTCGGGGCTGTGGTCGAATACCAATCGGTACTTGCCTCCGACACGAGCATCCAACTCGCAGGACAGCAGGGTCATTCCCATCGACTTGGGCACCCACCAACGCTTGAAC
>JBDUCM010000245.1:0-5951 GCA_040003455.1 bacterium | reverse complement strand
GCGCGGTCGGGTGCACGAGGAGTCGATACTCGTCGGGGAGACCGAGCTTCACGAGGCTGCGCGCGAAGCCCGCGCCGCCCCACGCGACGATGTCCCTTCCGGGCTCGCTCTTGAGTTGCGCGATGTCTTTCTCGAGAGCGCCCGACAGTACACGCGCGTCCTTCCAGCTCTGTTCGTTCTTCCCGATCGTCGCTGCATCGAGGGGCGGCGCGTTCCTTGTGTCGTTCACCGTGTTCGCCTCCTTCGTCTGCGCTGTCTCGCGGGCCGTGCGCGAGGTGATCGACGTGTCGTGCGAGAAGACCACCTTCGGGATCTCGTTCATCAGCGGGGCGTATACCTCGGTGGAGTAGGGCCAGTGCGACGCCATGTCCCGGAAGGTCTTGGCGCCCATGATGTGCAGGTCCATATCGCGCATCGTCTGCAACGTCCACTCCGCCGACCCGTCGTCCATACTGTTGAAAATCCAGTCGCTTTCGCCGTTCACTCCCGAAACAAATGCGTCCACCGAGATCGACATTTTGAGAATCAACTTCCTCATCGTGACTTCCTCCGTTGAGATTCGTGTCGCTCTTGTGCAACCGCCGCGCCACGAGGCCGAATCGGCCACGATGCGCACATGTCGCGGGATGCATCGTGACACGCCGCACCGTTGCCGCTCATCTCAAATGGTCGCGTTGTTACGGGCGATGCGGATGCGCTACGCTCGTAGTTGCGTCAACGCGGATCGTAAGTTGATCAAGGAGCGCGTGGCGTTGGGGTACCCTGGACGGCACGCGGCTCTGCGTCGTGGCGCACCACTCGACCGCCCTGCATAGCGAAGCGCACCCGCTGGAGCGCGTGATGTTCACCGCGAGCAGTTCGGCGCCGGTGAGCGTCGCGGCGCGAAGCACATCTGCCGGGCGCATACCGGCCGCCACGTACGCCCCGTAGATGGCGGCGCTCGCCGCCCCGCGCGTGCGCGCGGGATTCGCATAGTACAAGTCGGACCCGATCGCGATGCGTACGCCAGCGCGCAGCGCGCGCTGGATCCGCGCCTGATAGCGAGCCACCCCCTGCGCGTCGGTCGGCACCAGCAATCAATAGCTCCCTCGTCTGCAGCAGCGCACGTTGGGCCGAGCGCGCACCGTTACGCCGCCGTACTCGCCCATGGTTTGATACGACGGAGCACCGGCGCCAGTGCTTTCGCCGCGACTTCCGTGTCATACGCCACCTGCGCGCGCAGCCAGTAGCCGTTCGAAAGGCCGAAGAACCGACACAGCCGCAAATCGGAGTCGGCCGTGATCGCTCGCTTGCCGGCGACAATTTCGCCGATGCGTTGCGCCGGGACCCCTAGTTCTTTCGCCAGGCGGTACTGCGAAATCTGCATCGGCACGAGGAACTCTTCGAGCAGCAGTTCGCCAGGTGTGACGGGCTTGAGCGTGGCCATGATACAAAGTTTCCTAGTGGTAGTCGACGATTTCGACATCCGCTGCACCTGCCTCAGTCCACCGAAAACAGACCCGAAACTGGTCGTTGATCCCGATGCTGTGTTGCCCCTTCCGGTCGCGCTTGAGGGCCTCAAGACGATTGCCCGGTGGCACGCGCAAGTCGTCGAGTCGACCGGCGATCTCGAGCTGCCGGAGTTTGCGACGCGCAACGCGCTCGAAGCTCATGAACCGCCCAACGCGGCGCCCAGCCGCCAGCGCCTCCGTGTCGGCATCGCGGAACGAGACGATCATTCAGAATGATAACGCGCCGCGTGACCATGTCAAGCGTGACTATCTCGCGCGCGATACTCTGGGCTGCGGCCCAGCGCCCGAGTTGAGCTGCGAGCGGATCACACAATAGCGAGCGCAGCGAGCCTCCACGTGTGCCCGGCATGACCATTGACCAGCAGGCGCAAGTCCTGTGGGGAGGAGATCGTACCAACCCGAGCGAACCGCAAGGTGCTGTCCGTGAGGACCGTGCTGAAAGCGGATGCGTCACTCGTTTTACACCACTACCATCGCTCCATCAGAGTTTCAGGATGGACACCAGCTAGCCGACTGCTGCAATGAGGAGTTGAATAGCAGGGCGCGCATCACTCCTTCCCGCTTACGGGCCTCGGCGCACGTACATATCGCACGCCGGACTGCAAAGTGAGCGAATCGGACCGTGTGTACTTGAAGGCGCCGCAATCGTACTGGCTTGAAGTGCCGAGGCAGAGTTCCGGGAGGCTCACGCAGCCTTTCGCACTGTCCGCGACGCAGTCAATGTCCCCGCCGTCGACGTGCCCCTGCTGCCAATCAGCGCGTGTCGCGGCGGGGTCCTTGGAGCGGAACACGACCTTCCAGCGCGAGATGGCTACCAGACGGTCGGGCCCCCATGGAATGATGCCGCGAGCGGTGGAATCTGGGCGTAGTGTAAGCGTGTCGCCCCGCACGGCAGGTGGCGCGACACCGATCCAGTCACCGAGCAGCGCAACCGGTAGCGGCGAGCCCGCGGGCGCCTCGTGCGTTACGCCGAGGTTTGGTGGCGGCTCTTTCGGCGCGCAAGCAATCAACAGACCGGTAGCAACGACCGCCAAGAAACGCGCCATCTCTCTCCTCCGGGTGCCGCATGTGTTATCCAACACCCTGGCTCACCTGCAGGGCATCAAAGGATCCCAGCGGAGGTGTTGCTGCCGCAGCGCCCTGTCGGGTGTGGCGCACGCCAGCTGGCCGCCACGAGTGCTCGACCTTCGTGGCGTGCGCGAATCACCTCGCCGTCGCGCAGCAACAATACCGAATACAGCAGTCGCGAAAGATGCGGCCAGCACTGCGCCAATGATACCGAATACCAGAAGGCCGGCTACGGCAAACGATTCGTTGGCTGCGACGGCGATGGGGCCGGCCGACACGCGCGCGTAACTGCGCTTCCTGTGCTTTCCTCCACCATTCGACCGAACACGATGACAATCGGAATATCCGTTTGTCGACGCCGCACGGTTAGGGTGAGCGAATCACCCGGGGCGAAGAACCGGCGCTCCCCACTCGGCATTTCGCGACTGTCTCGCCCCGCGACGGTGATGATCGAATCGCCGACCTGAAGGCCCGCGAGAGCCGCTGGTGTACCGGGCGGTACGATGGTAATGATCGGAAAGGCCGTGATGGTATGGAAGATGGCATCCATGCTGAAGGTCATCTCATCCCCGCGACACCCGCGCTCCCGGTTGGCGGGCGTTGCAGCCTGCGCCCCGGTCTGTCCACTTGCGATTAGGCTACCGAATATGATCGTCACTGCAATGGCAGAACTACGACGCATACACATGCACTACCTCCTCAGGTCGTGTGTGCTTGAGGTCGGTGACCAGCCAAGGCCACGTTCGGTTGCAAGCGAATTAATAGAATGCGCTGGCTCGGTCGCCGCTACCTTGGATCGCTTGTCTGGAGGAACGCGTGTTAGCGCGGAGCTTTGCGCACGGATGGTGTCGCGTCGCGTATTCGCCTCGGGGCTGAGACCGCGACTGAGGACCCATCCGCGAGAAACGGTGATCAGCCCGTCGGTTGCCAAGAGTTTCGTCAGGTTGCCGCCACTGCGTTCTTGCCCTCCTTGGCGCGTGGCCGCAACCGGTAATGCAAGCGCAGAAACGTGAAACCCCACAGCGTCAACACATGATCAGCGCGCACGCATCCCTCTTCCGCTGCGTACACGCGGATGGACTCCTTTAGAGCCCTTACATGCCGCGCCCACAGCCTGTCGCCGTGCCTGATCGTGAAATAGAAGCCCGGATCACCGAACTCCGTCCCTGCGGACACCACTGAGAGGGATCCGTCCGAATGTGCAATCGGCCGCATCAGCACGATGCCGTTCCCATTGGGTAGCGGGAAGACCACTTTCACGCACGCGCCTTTCCGACCTGGAACGTTTGCGACGGAGTAGCTTCCCGCGTAGAGCACGTCTCCTGATCCTATCAGCAGACGCACCCACGCAGTCTGACGGATGCACCCAGTCAACGGATCTATCAAGTGCAACACCTCGCTCGTGACGCCACGACTGGTATCGAGGCCTGAGAGGGGCACATTGAGCTGCTGCAGGCGACGACTGAACAGCACGGCGAGAAGAGCTCCGAAAGGCCGAAAGCTGCCCGCCCATTCTGCCCACGAGTCGAGGTCATACTCCGACGTTCGCGTGTAGAAGTCGACGACACGGGGATGTACCTGACCCGGCACAAAGTCCGATGCCGCCAACACACCGAAATCAGCGAGCAAGCCGCTTGGTCGTGTTCGCGCGACAATCAGCTGCTCGCGCGCTGCGAGTTCAGTGAAGAACTCCGGGCCGATTCATCGTGGCTCGCCAATGGGCCCGTCGAGCCACGGTGCGTCCGCAGGCACAACGCGCCGACCGGTCGCCTGGACCCACCGCTGCGTCATCCAGTCCGTCAGGTGTCCGCGCCGCTCACCGAGCCAGATCATCTACCCGTGCGAAGAATGAAGCTCGTGGCAACGCCGAAAGCCGAGTTGCAAGCGAGTCAAACAAATGTGCGCGCTGCGCGCTTCCGAAAATAGCTTGACACCTTCAGCGATGGTCATGGCGTGGCGCCGTGTGATTGAAGATGGTCTGACGCTGTGCGAGTCGGCGCCCGAGTCGGCAATCCCAAAGAAGTCGTCCAGGGCGCGAACGATCGTACCGAGTGCTTCCATGATTCATGAGGCAGTGGTGATCAAAATGCCCAAGCTCGTCTGCGGGCGAATCACACAAGACGCGAGCGAGGCGCGAGGGACGCGCTACCAGAGCTTGCTCGTCGCGATGCTTGGCAGGCTCGTGTCACCGTCGAGCGCCATCATCTCGAACGTCGTCTCATATCCACGATCACCCGAATCGTCGTGCCGCAAACTCGTCCGTTGACGCCAGCCCAGGCATATCAACGCCGAAGTCTTGCCGCACGCGAACATGATAGAATGCGAGCGCCGTGAGCGACAGAATATCGCCTGGCGACAACAACGCACGTCAGATGGACGGTCGCGAGAGCAGGATGTCCGCGAGGCTACTTGGGAGGCCGGCACGGCCAAGAATGACGCTCCCTTCGTACTCAAAATAGTAAATATCGCCGCTCACCATCGGCCCACCGATGGGTGCCGCGCAGGACTGGCAGCGTGGTGGGTTGGCAAACCGCCATCTATCGCCGACCGGTGACAGCGGAAGGCGCTCCTCGAGGCTCCTCTGATCTTCGGGGGACGGGCACCAAGGATCACCAGCCGTGGCGATCGCTGAGTACACAGTGTCGTAGGTGCCCCACGTCAGCGTACAGTTGCCGGCGTCGTTGTACAGGAACGCAGTGTCGCCGAACCCAGCGTGATACGGGTACGGCTGGGGAAAGGTGTTCGCGTGGTGACAGGAGCTACAGGTGACGATCAAGGCGTTCACTTCCTCGAGGCGCGGGTCTTTCTACCGCTGCCACCTGCGTGTGAGTCGCCCATCAGTTCGTGGCCACTTGGCGATGGTAGAAAGACGCCTGAGCTAACCTGCGAGTGCTTCCACTAATACTACGAGCGAAGCGAGCTTCTATAGTTGTCGGCTTCAGCGTTCGTTAGGTCGGGGGCGCGAACGTCTTGAGGTACCCGCACTTGGGACAGCGATAGCTGACCACCGGCAGGAGTTCCTTCCCACGCGTTTTGATTCCGGTCAACCGCTTCTCTTCCACGGGACCTCGAAGCCACGTCTGCGTCCGACGGCTTTCGAGGTCGAGGGTCACGCCCTCTTCCATCGAAGCGTTGCACTCGGGACATGTCTGAGGTTTCGGCATCACTCCTACCGTTGAATGCAATGGAGGTCGTGCGCGGCCCAAGGAGGGTGTGGACAAACCGTCGCGTGAATCTTGCTCCCAAAAGTACGTGAGCGCAATTCGCTTCTTGCCGTCAAGGGGTACGAAGTGGCGCAGCCTCAGCGGGTGTTGAAGTCGGCTGTTGCCTAAGAGGCGAATGCCAACCGCATTGACAGTTCCACAGCGCGGA
>JBDUCM010000095.1:0-20182 GCA_040003455.1 bacterium | reverse complement strand
CATCGCGCTTCCTCCTCGAGACTGATTGTTCACCCCGTATCGCGAACCGCTCCCCACCACGCTCGTCCGCAACGTTCTCATCGCTCTTGTCGCCGGCGTTGTGGTCGGGCGCTTCAGCGGTCGAACTGCATGGCCGATGCGATGGCCGGTGGCGACGCTCGTCATGCTCTGGCCGTCCTTTGGAGGCCACTGGGTGGAGCTCTGGTACCTCAACTGGCTTCGCCCTCGCACCTCACCGGCACGACTCGTCCAGGTGATCGCCAGGTTGAGCGTTTGGTTCGTCGGAGGGTGCGTGCTGGGTCTTGGCATGGCTCTCACGATGCAGACCCTCAGCGCCGTTCGGCCTGTCCACTGGCCTCCCCTGTGGATTGCGGGCATGGCGTTTATCGGAGTTGAGCTCGTCGCCCAATTGGCGCTGGAAATGCGCGGACGGCCAAGTTTCTACAACGGCCGCGGTTAAGAGCAACGCCCCCGCCCTACGTCAAGCACGTCAAGCACGTCAACCAATCCTCGACAATGGGCCAGCGACGCGCGCCCCGTCACCGCATGGGGTAGCCCTTCCATAGCCACTCGAGCGCCTCGGGCAGCGTCTGCTGTTTCATGGCCCGGTCCACGTGCCCGGCGTTCCGCGCGAAGACGAACTGGTACTGGTAGCCTTTCTCCGCGAGCGCGCGCGCCATGTTTTCGCTCGCCACCACCCAGTCATGCATCCCGTCACGCATTGCGTTCGGATTGAACAGGTCGCGATCGCCAACGCCGAGCCAGACACGCAGCGGTTTGGGCGGACTGTTCGGGATGAGCTTCTCATGCAGCTCCCACGCACCGTGCGGCGTAACGGTGCTGTGCGGCCACTGTTGGTTGATAGCCGTGATAGAGTAGGCGAGAACGCGATGATACAACTCAGGATGATACCACGCCATGATGAAGGCTGCCGAGCCTCCTGAACTTCCGCCCATCGTAGCTCGCCCCTCCGGGTCGCGCGTGAGCTTCACATTGAAGCGCTGCTCCACGCGTGGCAGGACCTCCGACTCCACGAATTCCGCATACCGGCCGGACATGGTGTCATACTCGAGCCCGCGCTCGCTGCCCTGTGCATCGCCACTCCCGTTCCCCAGAGAAATCGCGATCATCGCGGGCACGCGTCGCTCGGCAATGAGATTGTCGAGAGCGGTGAAGAGCAACTGGTCGGGCCCATCGGCGCCCACGATGAACGGCGCCAGTGTGCCGGCGACATACTGCGCGGGCACGTACACCGCGACCTTGCGCGCGTATGACGCCGCGTGACTTGTCGTCACGACGAGTGCGGATGGATCGTTGGGATCGGGCGTTCCGAAGGTGCCAGAGTCGCGCGCGATGCCGGGATAGATCCGGCTGTCGGCGGAACTCATGGTGAAGTTGTATACGGTACCCTTCGGCACACCGTCCCTTGTAACCATCTGGGGGGCCGGCAGGTGTGTGGGGCCGATGATGAAGTTGCCCACCGCGTCTGCTGACGGCACACTGCCGTCGGGCAGTTCCGTGGCGGCAACGTATCCCGGCGTGTGGGGATCCCGTGTGGGCGGCAACGGGCGCGACGTCTGCGCCAGTGTTGGCGAGCCGAGCGAAAGGAGGGCGACCACCTGCCTGATCCACAGGGAGCTTGCTTGCATGCGCGATACGGTATTGCGCAGACCTCCACCTCCGCAATACTCTGGCGCCTTCCACGGCGGCATGGAGAGGACCATTGGCTACTACCAGCACGGCCAACCGAATTCGGACGATGCGATGCCTGCCCCTGGTCGGGATGTTGCTCGCCTGCCGCTCGCCGGCGGGCCGCTTGCCCGAAAGCGCGCCCATGCTGGTGGCTGAGGGCGCGATGGTGCTCTTCGATCCGCCCGATAGCGGAAAGTCGCCGACCATTGGAAGCTATCGGTTCGTTCTTCCCACAGTACTACAGGATCACCGCTTCACGTTCATTGCCGATCACGGCGCTTCTGGAACCATCATTACTGACGCGGCGATTGCTGCCGCAGGGCTTCCGCATCGATTCGCACGCGCAACGCGCGCCGACACGCTCGTTGCGCGCGACGGCGTGGCACCTGCGCACGACTCGACGGCCACCGCTGTCCTCACGCGCGGCGACTCAACGTTCGAGTATTGGGGTGATATGGAGCCCTGGGTGATCGACTCATTGCGCGTTGGCAGTACGCTCCAGGAGAAGCTGCTGCTCCTCCTGGAGTCGCCGGCCGCGTCCCTATACCCCACCGATGGCATGCTCGGGCGCGACATTCTCTCGCAGTTCGACCTCGAGTTCAACCTGCCGCAGCGAGCCATTCGGGCGTACGGGCGCTCCTCGATCGTTGCCCATGCGCCGCAGTGGTTGCCGTCGGGGGTGAGGGCTACGGACTGCGTGCCGGCACGGGTGATTCAGCATTCAATGATCGACACGACGGCAATGGATTCGACCGACATGAAGGAGGTTCGGACAAATCCCGGCAAGCGTTTGTGGGAGGAAGAAGAACTCATGTTGCCCCTCGTCATGAACGGGCGTGCCATCGACGCCCATTTCGACTCGGGCAGCGGGGAGACCCTGATGAATTGGGCCGCGGCGCGATTGATGGGGCTTGGTCCGACGAGCCCGGGCGTAGCCACGACGTCCTCAGCCCCTCTGGTGCTCTTTCAGTCGTTGGCCAGGCAGGATAGGGGTGCACTTGACGCGACCACCTATCAGGTTGCGGGCATGTCGCTTCGCATTGGCGATCGTATCCTTTCGACGGACAGCGTGTTGATCTCGGATTCCGCCTTTGCCAACTTCCCCGATGCCCTGACGAAGCCACTGATACTCGTGGGTCTTCGCGAATTTCAGGACGATGTGCTGTTCCTTTCGTATAGCGCCGGCACGGTGTGTGTCGGGCGACACTAACCCGCCGACCGATCACGTGCGCGTGAGCCGGCAACTGTAGGGATCCGTGCCAAACTTTGACACCATCGGTCGGCGGTCGGGCCTCTTGCCAGGATCGCGTTCCTTCAAGTGGCTGGTGGGGATTGGCACCCTCTCCGGCGCCTTGGGGGTGGCGCTCGCATATGTTGCGTCCAATGACTGGTTCGGCAGCGGCGACCTCAGGGCAATGGTGTTTTGGTCTCTCCCGCCAGCAGTGCTGGTTGCAGCGCTCGCCGCTCCAGTCGCGCGCCGTCTTAACAGGTCAGGCGCCTTCCTGCACTACCTGGTGCTTGTGCCACTTGGCGCGGCCGTTGGATTTCTCTGGACTGTCTGTGCAGCAATGCTGTTGGGTGGCTGGATCGCTACCTTCAGTTTCCCTGTGCTGTTCTGCTGGGTTGGTGGGGGCGTGCTAGGCGGAATTGCAGCGGCGTGGCTGGCGAGACCGCGGAGTTGGCCAGCCGGCCTGCTGGTGATGGTGGTGTTAGGCTTTGGCGCCGCACGATTGTACGCAGATGCGCGGGCGCCTGATGCGCAGATTCGCATCGTCATCAAGGCAGGCGCGACGCCCGATGAGGTGCAACGCGTCTGGTCCGAGGTCCTTGGCCGACGCACGGGTCATGGGGCCGAGTACGAGATAGGGTCCAGCTTGTCCTCCGTTTCAGCGATCGGGAATGAGGGCAACAGCCCTATTCTCATCGCGACCTTCGCGAAAGGAACGAGCAATGCCGAGCGCGAACGAATCGTGGCGCAGATCAGGCAATCGCCGCTCGTGCAGCGCGTGGATAGCCTTCCCATGCAGCCGTGAAGGGTAGCTCCGTTTCAAACGCGAGCGGGACGCCGTTGCCAACGGTGCGTCGCTTTCAAGCGCAGGAGTGGGCGCTCTATCGTGAACTTCGTCTGGCCGCCCTTGGCGATGCGCCGCATGCTTTTGGCAGCACACTTGCGCGCGAGGAAGCTTTTTCCGAGCAGGAATGGATCACGCGGATAGTGACTGGCGCCACGTCGAAACTCGATTTTCCGATGGTCGTCGAGGATGGAACTGGGCGGGCCGTGGGCCTGGGCTGGGTGCGGATTGAGCCGGCTGACACGCGCACGGCGACGCTCTACCAGGTCTGGGTTCGTCGCGAAGCGCGGCGGGAGGGCATTGGCCTGGCGCTGCTCGACGCCGCCGTTCAGTGGGCGCGCACGGCTGGCGCAGGTGTAATGGAGCTTCACGTCGCAATTGGTCCGGCGTCTGCGATCGAGTTCTATCGTCGCGCGGGATTTGAGGACGTGGGAGCGTGCAGTCCAATGCGGCCGGGCTCTGAACAATTCCAGCAACCGATGCGCCGGCTTCTATAGCGTGTTTGCCGTTTACGAGGCCTTGTTAGCCTTCAAACAGTAGCACCGGTCCCGTTGTCCGACATGCGCGGGCGAATGGACACAGGTACACGGTTGACCACTTCCAATCGCGAACGGTCGCCAGCGATCTACAGCCATGGCAATGTGCGACGACAACCCTGGGCGCCGCGCCGGAATGATCTTCTACAACAACACCGGGGATGAGACGGGCGGGCTCGTGTTCGGAGGGGAGCGTGAGAGCACCCTCGATTCCCTGGGCAAGACACAGATTGAATTCCTTGATGCGGAAGGGCGCGCGGTATCAACGCTACCGAAGTCGGTTCTGTTTGCCCGCGACGTTGGAGCGCACAGCAATGTCTTGTGGTATGCGAGCACGGAGGCAGCAATGAAGGGAACGCACATCGTGGTCGTGGCGACGGTACTCGTGGCCGCTGGAGTTTCGCACTTTGTCCTCGACCGACACACTACGGTCATTGACTGGCCCTCCTCCCTGCCATCGGCTGAGGTCGTCTCTCAGTCTCTCGGCGCTGTCATCGGTGAGCGGACACGCCTGCTCGCCGGTTGCGGGCCTCAGCGAATCCTCGTGACGTACGTCGATGCCCCCATCGACATCCTGCCCGAGATCCAAAAGGGTCGTGATGGCCACCCGGTATGGGTCCACAGCATGGCACAGGAGGGGAGATACCTCGTTGCGAGCACCGTAGCGTCAGCCGCATGGTCCGTCATCACTCGGGACAACGCGATCGATACCATCACCGTCCAACTGGAGCGCCGCGGACACCGTCCGTCAAACTTTGGTCCGGACCGTGGACAGTTCACGCTTGTGCGAGGTCCCGAGCCCGCGCATAGTCCACTACCTCACATCGTCTGGAGCGATGTCAAGCCTTGTACGCAGGGCCCGCAGTCTTGACTACTACGAGCACGCTCGCCTTTTGATTGAGAGGTGTCGCCTTGAAGGATCTCCAAGTTGCGAACGGCGGCGCGGGTCAAGGCCCGGCCGACAATACGTTCAGCGTCCAGATTGCCGATCTTCAACGGCACGAAATGCAGGTGCAGTTGCGAGCGAGCGACCTCCAGGTGCGGCTCGCGCAGCTGACGCGCCAACAATCAGTCTCGCCAGTGCAGGCCGAGCGGTTTGACAAACCAATCGCCGATGTGCAGCATGACCTCACGGCGGCGAGGCTCGACTACGACGCCACCCACGCGAAGATCGCGTCGCTTCAGCTAACCGAGCAGGCACGCACTGCGACCACCGTGCAACGCCCGGCGGCGCCACCGCTCATTGGCCAATCACAGCTCGAAAAGGCTGGAACCGGACTCTTTCTCCTTCTGATCCCGATCGCGTTCGCCCTTGCTCGGCGAATCTGGGTGCGCAGCAGTGCGACGCAGCATCCGGTGTACGATCTCGAATCGAGTCCGCGACTGCAGCGACTGGAAGAGGCGGTCGAGTCGATCGCGCTCGAAGTGGAGCGCGTCGGAGAGGCGCAGCGCTTTGCTACGAAACTATTGTCCGAGAGGCGTCCGGATGGTGCGATGGACCGCCCGCCAGCCGCGGCGCCAGCATCGGTGCGTCGCGTGCCGGGCACGATCACTCCACACTGAGGCCATGTGATTCCCGATCCAATCGGCGAGTTTCGTGAGAACGGATTTCTTGCGGTCCGCGGCGCTGTGAACCCGGACGTCGTGCGCGCGTGCGTCGGGGATATCGAGGACGCCCTTCGTACGCAGTCGGTTGACACGACCGATTCATTCACTTGGACAAAGCCCGTCGTTCGGATCAATTGCCCGGAGGGCCCGGCCTTCGCCCTCGCCGGAACTTCGCCAGCCTTGTGCGAGGCATACGACATGTTGCTCGGCGTTGGCACCTGGGTACGGCGCGCAGGGGTTGGCGGTACGGTGCCGGCGCGGTTCCCGAGTACGACTGATCCGGGCGACGCGGGCTGGCACATCGACGGGAGCTATTCGGTCGCGGATCAGTATTGGGTGAATGTGCGCAGCCGAGGACGCGGGTTGTTGGCGTTGTTCCTGTTCACGGACGTGGGACCGGACGACGCCCCAGCGGAAGTCATCTGTGGCTCGCACAAGGACGTGCCCCGACTGGTCGCGCCATATGGCGACGCGGGCGTGTTCTTTGGCACGATCGCAAATCAACTCCCGGCGTCGACGTTTGAACGCCCGCGCGCGCTCGCCACCGGCAAGGCGGGGGACGTGTTCCTCTGCCATCCATTCCTCGTGCACAGAGCAACGTGGCCGCATCGTGGAACTCGCCCTCGGCTCGTCGCGCAACCGGCCATCGCCCTCCATGAACCGTTCGCCTTGCACGCCGGCCCCGACGTCGGACCGGTTGAGCGCGCCATCCTTGACGGTCTTGAGCCGATGGCATCCAGCACGAGACCGGAGTCGTGAATGTCCCGGGTTAGAGCGTCACTCGCAGTGCTGTGCCAGTGTACTTCAATACCTTGCTTGCGCCGCCGGGCAGCAGCACCACGTTGAATGTGCGGCTGGGCGCGCCGGCGGCAATCGTGAGCTGTCGCGACCGGTCGTTCCATGCAAGCCGTGTGAGCGAGTATCCGCCTTTCGCGTACGCCTGACTGATTCCATCGTCATCATAGAGCGTGAACGCCCCGTCCGCGCCGCGATAGATGCGCAGCGTCGTGGGCTCCGTCACGGGCTCGCTGGTGTACTGCCGCACAGGATCGAATGGGATGATTGCTCCTGCCCGTACATAGATCGGCATCGTGCCAAGATCCACGTCGCGCGCCACGGTTCGGCCGCCATGCACCAGTGCATTCGTCCACCAGTCGTACCAGTCGCCCTTGGGCAGGTAGGCGTCCCGCGACGACGCACCCTTTGTGAAGACCGGCGCGACAAGTAGGTCGCGACCCCACATGAACTGATTGCCCAGTGCCCGCGCCACGGTATCCGTCGGATAGTGGAGCCACATCGCGCGCATAAGGGGCATGCCTGTCGCGCGCGCCTCCCAGGCCAGCGTGTAGGTGTATGGCATGAGCTGATAACGCAGTTCGTCGTATTTCTTCGCCACCGGCTCGATGGCGGGGTTGTTCATCGACGACTGAAGGATGTTGCGTGGATCTTCCGGGTTGGCCGCGGAGACATTGTTGCCATTCTCGATGGGGCCGCGATCAGCCAACCCCCAGCCCCAGGGGAGGCGCGTCCACCAGGTACGCCCGTGCGCACGGAATGACCCATTGAACGAAGCGAACTGGAACCAGCGCGCATAGAGTTCGCCGGTGAGCTCCGCGTTGGGGTAGAAGCCGCCGATGTCCGAACCCCAATAGGGGGCAATGCTCAATGAGTAGTTGATGCCAACCGCGATTTGGCCTTCGAGCGTCTTCCACGACGATTCCGTGTCGCCGGACCAGACCCACCCGCCCCACTGCGCAATTCCGGGATAGCCATTTCTGTGCAGACTCCACGGGCGCACGTTGGGCTTCGTGGAGAGCGGGCCCTCGTAGTACATCTGATGCCGCTTCACTCGTTCGAACAGGTTGAACCAGTCGCCTTCATCGGGCCAGAACGCATCAACGCCAGCGTCCATCAGTCCAACATGCTGTTGCCAGTAACTCTCGATGTGGGACGCATCCACCGTCTCGGCCGGTTTTGCCGGAATGGAACCTTGCAACGTTGGCAGCTTGTCGCGATCCCACGGAACCATGTGCACCACGAGCTTTACGTGACGCGCGTGCATGTCCGCAATCACCGTCTTGGGTTCGCGCTTGAAGACGTCCGGATTGAACGCGAACGACGGCTGTGTGGTGTTCCATCCCCTTGGTGCGAAGCCGGTGCCGAGGTAGATCACCGCATCGACCGGAATCCTCTTCGACCGGAAGCTGTCGATGACGGCGAGCATCTGCGTGTCGTCGACGAGCGTGCGATGCGACTGCATGTAGCCGAGCGCCCACTTGGGGGGCATGGCGGCCGGCCCCGTGATGACCGAGTAGTCCCTCATCAGCGCGGCCGGGTCGTGCGCGTCAAGGACGAAGACATCGTAGAGTCCGGGCACCACGGCGTCGAATGGCGGGAGACCCTTTCCTTGCGCCAGTTGCTGATTCTTCTCGTTCTGCGGCGCCCCTTCCTTGCCGGTGGGCTGCCACGGGATGAATGCACCACGGTCGGCGCGCGCCAAGTCTACTTGCACCCACGGCGTTGCGACGAACAGCGCCCAACCGGCGGGGCTCATAAGCGTCGCAACCGGATTTCGCGAACCGTAGGCGTCGCTCTGCCAGCGTGGCTCCATGGTGTCGAGGCGACCACGCCGGTCAAACTGAATGGGCTGGTCGCGCCATGGCTTGTCCTTCTCTGGTTTGGGTCCGCCTTCGCCCATCCCGAGTACCGGTGCGTTGCCGATGGCGAATGACAGGTGCCCGTCTCCCTCGAAGGTGAGGGTCTGCACCGGCTCGCCGGTGCCATTCGTGACGATCACCGTGAGCGGCCCGGGACGTACCTCGACGAACAGCGCGCCAACCTTGTGTCGAAATGGCGTCGCGAGCGAGCGGAGGCTGATCGCCGGGATCGCGTATTTCCGATCGGCGACGCCTGGCGAAAACGGAAAGTGGCGCGCGTACGTCAGCGGTTTGAGCGTAATACGAATGCTACGGTCACCAGCGGCGCGAATGTCGAGTTGGGCGGGCTGGCCGGCCGACAGAATGCGCTGTGCTGCCGCATCCCGCGAACCGATCAGCAGCGCCAACGCTACGAAGCTCCGTACCGATGGGGCGAGCTTGGGAAAGTGCCTCATGATGGTTCGTCACGCGTGGGCGTTGCGATTCGTCGTCTCGCGGCTCCAGTGCCGACTCACACTGATACTCATCTCCGCTGGTACCGGGAAGACCCTCTCGATACCATTGCGATATGACAGTCTCGGTGCGTATCGCACAGTCGAACGAATTGGCCGACCTCACGGAGCGATATCGCGCCTGGGGGTACGATGGGGGAATCGCGCCCGGCGATGTCGTCTTTGTGGCCGAGCGCGCTGGCAGGTGCGTTGGGCTGGTGCGACTAACGTTCGAGCACGACGTCTTCATGTTGCGCGGCATGTTCGTAGCACCGTCCGAGCAACGCCGGAAGATCGGTTCGATGCTCCTGGGGTCGTTCACGTACCACCTGGCCGGTGCTGAGTGCTACTGCATTCCGTTTGCACACCTGCCCCAGTTTTACGAGCGGGGCGGGTTTGTGTCGGTGCCAGTTGCCAGCGTGCCATCGGCGCTAGCAGCGCGTGTGCATCACTACCGTGCCGAGGGACATGATGTCATCGTCATGCGCCGTCCGCCGCAAGTGGGCTGACGCGGTAGCGGGGCTCAACGTGACGACGTCGAGCTTGCCGGAAAGAAGTTCCTGGCGGTAGAATGGCCACTCCGTAGCGGACTCCGAGCCGTGGACGCCTGAGGGCCACCAGCCCGACATGTGAGGACAAGTGATCCCGTACATTACGTTCTACGAGATTGGCGGTGTGATCGGGACGCTGGTGGTCGGCGTGGGCAGCCTTCGCATGAAGGACTTGATCCAGCGCGGCCTTGCGCAACGTCGTCTCGCTCGCCTCGGTGCAAGCGGCGCGCTGGCAAGCCTGCCGGCCGGTCGTATTCCCTGCCCTGAGTGTGCGGAAGCCATCCTGCCGGAGGCGCGCCGTTGCCCGTATTGCCGGTCTGCCGTGACTTCACAAAGGTGACTCCCATCGAACTGCAGTTACTCGATGCGCTGTTGGACTCCTGGGACCGGAACAACACCATCCTCGTGAACCTGCTTCGTGCCCTTCCTGAGCGCGGACTGGAGGCGAGGTTGATGGAGAGCAGCCCATGCGTTGCACAGTTGTTCACGCACATCCACTACGTGCGACTTGTGTTCGTTGCCGAGGACGCGCCAGAGTATGCCGCGCCCGTGCCCGATGACGAGTGGGCGGTGGAGCGCAACGCCGATGCGATTGCGCACATGCTCAACGACAGCGCCAGAGTGGTGCGGGACGCCGTCAGGGGCAGGTTGGAAGCAGGCCGGAGCATGGATCTGCACTACGACCACCCTATTCTCCTGCTCCAGCACATGATCTGGCACGAGGGCTACCACCACGGTCAGATCAAGCTGGCCTTGAAGGCAGAGGGTCGCCCGGTGACCGACGACGTGGCGGGGCCGGCAACGTGGGGGGTGTGGATGGAGAAGATGTGAACAGGCTCGTTTGCGTCGACTCCAGCGCTCCAACTACCGCTCCGACGAAATCACCAACTTGAACCCATCCGGGTCCAGAAGCCGAAACACGCGTGCGCCCATCATGTCCATCGGCTCCGTTGTAAGGGTCGCGCCGCGCCGCCGAACCCGCGCCGCCATCTCGTCGATGTTTTGAGCCGTGGTGAGTTGTAGCGAGATTCCCTCGCCCTTGATCCGGCCAAGGCCCTTGGCGCCATCATCCTGTGTCAGCAGCACTGGTACAGCGCCGGCCCTCAGCGACACTGCAGCGAGCGCTCCGGCCCGTTCATAGGTGCGAACAACCGTGAAGCCGAGCACATCGCGGTACCACGTCAGACTCGCCGGGAGGTCCGACACGGTCAACGATGCCGAGAGTGTGGTCGCGTTGAATGGTTCGGGCTCGTCGACGGGGGTGCCGGCGTCAGCGATTGGCGGAATTGCGTTCATTAGATATCCTGTACCGAAGGTAAAGCGCCCGTATCCACGCGCGTGCGTGACGGTGCGGACGACTAGATGGCTGCATCGTAGCAGCCCATCTGGACGTCGTCTTGAAGATTCCCGCCACAACCCAGTAACACGAGTCTCGCCTGATGTCACTGTGCCTCGGCCCACGTCATGTCCCCGCGGCGCCTTCTGTGTCGGCCCGCGAAGGCGCCCGCCCCTTCAATCACGTGAAGTGTGCGCCATCGTTGGCTCTCGCCCCGTTCGTCGACCACTACTGGCTGTCGCGCTGGGATCGACGCGGCCACGCGCCGCGGATGGCAGCGTCGCTCCTCGATCCGTGTTTCCATTTGCACATTCGCGACGGAGTGGCAGAGGTGATGGGCGTTGTGCGCGGCACCTATCAGGTGTGCATTGAAGGCATCGGGTGCGTGGTCGGAGTGAAGTTCCGGGTCGGCGGATTTTACGCGTTCAATCGGCGGCCAGCGGCGACGTGGACGAATCGGACTGCGCCCGCAGACGACGTCTTCGATGGAACGGACGGGCGGCGTGCGATGTGGGCACGAGAGCTCACCGAGGCCGCCGTTGAGTGCAGCGGTGATGCGGCCGCACATGCGGCGATCATTGCGACGCACCTCGATGCGTTCCTGAGCGCGCGGTCGCCGACGCGAGACGCGGACGCGGAGCATGTTGCAGCGCTTGTCGCTCTTATCGCAGCGCGCGCTGACCTGCGGCGAGTGAGTGACCTGGTGCAGGCGAGCGGCCGCAGTGAGCGGACACTCCACCGGCTGTTCTCTCGCTACGTGGGGGTGAGCCCGGTGTGGGTAATCCGGCGCCACCGCCTGCGCGCTGCGGCCGAACTGCTCATGGCGCGGAAACCTGCGGACGTGCGCACGGTGGCGTGGGAGCTGGGGTACGCTGATCAGGCGCACTTCATTCGCGACTTTCGCGCGACGATCGGTGTTACGCCAGGCGCCTACGTTCAGGCGCGCTTGTGATGGGCGGCGTCCGGAATGGCCTCACAAGTCTTGCGTTCTTCGCGGTGGTATCGGGATGCGGGGGCGACAAGCCCGATGCTGATGCCGGCGTCGTCCTGGCCTTTGCGACGGCCCCTGTGCGCCTCGTAGCCGGCGCGGATACCACCCGACTGTTGGCCGAGTTGGCGGAGCGTCCGGATCAGCATGCGCTTGGCCTGATGGAACGCGCCCGTCTCGCGGATAGCGCCGGCATGCTCTTCCTGTATTCCGCGGATCAGCCGGCGACCGCGGCGTTCTGGATGTATCGCACGAGGATTCCGTTGGACATTGCGTTTGTGGATTCACTCGGAGTCATTCGCGCGATTCGGCACATGGTTCCCTGCCCCACCGACTTCGCGCAAGGTTGTCCCTCCTATCCTCCGGACGTTGCGTACCGAGCGGCTCTGGAGGTGAACGCCGGCTATTTCGCGCACCACAGGCTGGGTGTTGGTGGACGAATCGTTCTCGGAGATACGTCGCGGAGCAATCCGGCGGGAAAGTCAGTGTCGCAGCGGCAGTAGCCAGCCCGCCACACGCTCGAGCGAGGGCACCGTGCAACGATATTCCAACCGCAGTGGCGACTCTGGTATCACAGCGTACGAAGCAGGGCCAGACTACATCCTGGTTCAATTCCGCAGCGGAACGTCGTACCGGTATTCGTACGCGCGCGCGGGACAGGTGCACGTGGAGCAGATGAAAATTCTGGCTGCTTCCGGTCGGGGGCTGAGCGGCTACATCAGCAAGTACGTCCACGACCTGGCCGACCCGCGGTAGTGCCTCACACGCCCTGGATTTGACACACGTACTGTGCCAAACCCAGAGCGAAGGAGTTCACGCTGTTGACACCATCAACACGCGTGGTCGCAATCAGTTGCCGCCGCGCCCTGGGCGCGGGAGCGCACTTGGCGGAAGGATGTTGTTCAGCCGCATGTAGTTGGCCAATTGGCTGTAGTGGTCAGCCATGTCGAGTGCGTGGCCCAGGACCATGGTGGCGCGCGTGGCCGTGCGCGACGTGCCGTTGGCCGTCATCGTGATCTGATCGGCCAGCTTGGCGTCGTCGAGCTGCGCGAACGCCGCTTCACAGAAGGTGAACGATGCCTTGACCTTTGTGACCAGGCTGTCCTTGGGCCAAGTGGCCTTGACTGAATCGGCAGTGGTGCTGTCCTTCGGCGACAGCGTGGCCTTCATCGCGCCGAAGTTATTGCAGAAGAAGTAATTGTCGTTCGCGAGGTGCTGCGCGATGTACCCGATGGTGAGCTGCGCCGGGGTCGGCCGGTAGCCGAACTTGGCCTCGGGGATGGAATCGAATGCCTTGGCGAGATTCCCCTGGAGGGTCATGGTCCGGGTGCGGAACACTGTCGTGACTGGATTGACGGGCGGGCCAGCGGGCGTCTGCGCGGCAAGGCTCGCCGGCAGGGCGAGGGCCAGAATCGCGGCGTGCAGGGTCTTCATACGCACTCCAATTGATAGGACGGAAGGTGGACTCGGATAGTGGGTGGGTGTGTCCCGTTGCGCAACTGCGGATCCGAGGGTGCTCGGCACTGGCTCGGAGCGCATCCCACCACCATCATTGTGCGATGCCCGCCGGACGTCCGATCATCGCCATCTCGAAGCGGTTCATCCTCCTTGCTTGTCTCGGAGCCACGATGGCGGCGGGCGCCGATCGCCGCATTGTCGATCGGGTGACCATCGGCGACCCCCGCAGCGAGCGCGAGCACGCCTACGCCGGCGATTCAGTCATTGCCGGGGTGTCTGACGGGCGGACCTTCCGTCAGGCGCGTGGCTGGATGCGGTATGCGCTCACGGTGTTCGATGACACCGAGGTGAGTATTTCGTGCAGCTTCCTCGGCAACGGCGATGCGCCACAGACGTTCGATCTCATGGTCGAAAACCAGGTCGTTGGCTCGTACACCTTTCGATCCGCGCAACCCACCACGGTGGAGTTTCGCGTGCCACTGGCGATTACCCGTGGGCACACCAACATCCTCGTGGTACTGCGCGCGACGAACGGTCCGACGCCGCCGCTCGTAGAGCTGCGGAGCGTGCAGGATCACAACGAGTAGCGCGTCGTCCTCGCCGTCAACTACATCCCTTCCGGATTCCAGGATACAGGACATGACATCGTCGTCTGCGTTTCGCAGGACTCTCCTCGCCGCACTCCTGGTTGGCGGGGTGACACATGGCCGGGTCGCGACGGCCCAGACCTCCGCGTCTCCAACGGCCGTCGCCGCGCAGAAGCATTGGCCGCTCACACGCCCCGAGATGACCGGCTTTGCCGAGACGAGCCGGTATGACGAGGTGGTGGCGTACATGAAGGCGATGGCGGCCATCTCGCCGAAGATTCACCTCACGACGTACGGCTACACCTACGAGGGGCGACCATTGCCATTGGCCGTGATCGGCGCGGCAGGGGCGACGCCGGAGCAAGTGTTCGCGACGAAGAAGACTCGCGTCTACATCCAGGGCAACATCCACGCGGGTGAGGTGGAGGGAAAGGAAGCCCTGCTCTGGCTGCTCCGCTCCATCGCGAAGGGTGAGCGCGACAAATGGCTGGAGACCACGGTGCTCCTGATCAACCCGATCTACAATGCCGACGGGAATGAGCGGGTGAACGTGACCAACCGCGGCAGCCAGAATGGGCCGGTGGGCGGCATGGGGACGCGAGAGAATGCGCTGGGACTCGACCTGAATCGCGATGGAACGAAACTGGAGACGGCGGAGGCGCGGTCGCTGGCGGGCCTGCTGAACCGCTACGACCCACAGGTGGCGATGGACCTGCACACCACGGATGGCAGCGCAACGAGCGGTTTCAACATGACATACGAAACGTCACTCAACCCGAACGACTCGAAGGTGACGTCGAGTCTGTTGCGCGATGTGCTGTTGCCAACCATCACCAAGGCCGCGAAGGAGAAGCACGGCGAGAACTGGTGGTATTATGGCGGCGTGTCGGGCGCAGGCGACGACCGCGCCTGGCGCTCCGATGCCGAGCTCGCGAAGCCCCGCTATACGTCCACGTATTTCGGCGTGCGCAACCGGCTGGGCATCCTGACGGAGACGTATTCATACGCGTCGTTCCAGGACCGGATCAACAACACGTATTGGTTTCTGGAGGAGGCACTCGGTTTCGTCGCGAAGAATGGCGAGACCGTACGAAAGGCGGTTGCGACAGCGGAAGCCGAGTCCATCATCGGCAAGCAGCTATCGGTGCGTCAGGAGTTGGTGAAGGCGCCTGATCTCAAGCCGATCGTATTTGCTCCCACCACTTCCGAGCGGAATCCATACGTGGCGGACCGTCCGTATCGTGCACGCGTGAAGGGCGGTGAGACCACAGAGATGCTGCCGTTTTATGGAACTACCGAGCCCACCGAAGTGAGTCTGGCGCCGCGCGCGTGGATCGTGCCCAACACAGCAGCCGCGGAAGCGGAACAGCCAGCGGGCGGACGGGGTGCCGCTGGCGGTGCCGCTGGTGGGCGCGGCGCTGCCGGGCGTGGTGGCGCGGGCGGTGGCGGTGGTGGCGGCTTTGGTCGCGGCCCGATTGGATCGCCAACAGCGCGCCTCATCGCGAGTGTCACGGACAGGCTCGAAGCACACGGCGTCAAGTTCACGCGCACCGATCGCGAGATGACCGTGAAGGGCGAGCAGTATCGCATTGCGACGAACACACTGGCGGATCGCGAGTACCAGGGCACGCACAAGATGCGGACCTTGACCGGTGCATGGGAGGCGATCAGCCAGACGCTTCCCGCGGGCTCACTGATCATACCGATGGATCAGCCGCTCGCACGCCTGGCGTTCATCCTGTTCGATCCGCGGTCGGATGATGGCTTCATGTCGTGGAACATTCTCGACGCGGTGCTCGGTACGACGCCAGCGCCTACGTTCTATCCGGTGTTGCGCACGATGGACGCCGTTGGCGGAGCCCGATGACGGCAAACACATAATCCGGCAGACCACAGATGAAGCGCCGCCAATTTCTGCAGCAGGCCGCCGTGATGGCGACGGTGCCGTTCGTTGGCGTGTCGGCGCCGTCGTTCTCACCCCTCCAGCGCGTTGCTCCACTTCGCGTAAATGGCGCGCGACTCAATGCGTGCCTGAAGGCGTTCGACGGCATTGGCCGGACACCCGGCGGTATCAATCGCGTGGCATACTCCCCCGCGGACCTGGCTGGCCGTGCCTTCGCGCTCGACCAGTTCAAGCAAGCTGGCTTAGTGCCCCATGTAGATGCGGCTGGGAACATCTACGCACGAGTGGATGGGAGCAGCGCCGCGCTCAAACCTATCCTCATTGGGTCGCATGTTGATTCCGTCACCGACGGCGGCAACTACGACGGCGCGCTCGGCTCGTTCGCGGCCATCGAGGTCGCGCGCTCGTTGCGCGAGCAGGGCGTTCGGCTCCGTCATCCGTTGGACGTGGTCATCTGGCAGAACGAGGAGGGCGGCACCATTGGCAGCAAGCTCGCCATCGGCGACCTGACGGACGCTGACCTCGACAAGGTGGCACGTTCAGGCAAGACCATTCGTGAAGGGATCGCGCTCACGGGAGGTGATGCGGCACGGTGGCGCGACGCAATGAAGAAGCCGGGCGATATCGCGTGCTATATCGAGCTCCACATCGAGCAAGGCGGATTGCTCGAGAAGGCCGGTCTCAAAATCGGCGTAGTCCAGGGAATCGTCGGGCTGCGGTGGTTCGAGATCACAATCACCGGGTTCGCCAATCACGCAGGTGCCACCCCCATGGACCAGCGACACGACGCGCTGCTGGCGGCGGCAAAGTTCACGGTTGCCGTGAACGATGCGATCACCTCTGAACCTGGCCGCCAGGTTGCGACCGTGGGTCGGATGACGGTTTCACCGAATACCACCAATGTGATTCCAGCCGAAGTCGTCCTCACGGTGGACCTCCGCGACCTGGACTCCGCAAAGCTGGCGCATTTCACCGAGCGGTTCGAGCAGCTCGGCCGCGACATCGGCACGGCGACAGGAACCACCTTCGTGTTCAAGCGGCTGGTGGACAGCGCGCCCGCGATCGCCAATGCGCAGGTGATGAACTGGATCGACTCCAGTGCGATGGCGCTCGGCCTGAGTCGCCAGCGGATGCCCAGTGGCGCAGGTCACGACGCCCAGGAGATTTCCCGTGTGGCACCGATGGGGATGATCTTCGTGCCGAGCGTTGGGGGCATCAGCCATTCTCCGCGGGAGTTCAGCAATCCGGAGGATTGTGCGAATGGGGCCGACGTACTGCTCAACGCGGTGATTGCGGCGGACCGGGGCTGATCGAGCGGAAGACGGAATCGTCGGGCGAGTCAGTGGCCGACACTTTTCCGGCCTGACTCTTGTACGTATCGATAGCTGTTGGCCTCTCGCCGCGCTCAACCAACGCCGGGACCTCGATACGCCGCACTGAGTCATGTCCGCATCGATTATGTGTTGCAGATCACATGCTGTCAGTGGTGCGCCCCACGTTCCGGTGGCTTAGCGTGTGGTGGTGTCTGCTTCGCGTTGACGTTTGCGATTTGGGGGTACGCCCGCGATTGCGGGCGAGGGCGACACAGGACATCACGCTCTCATGATGTCCTCGTGATCGAGCCCATGACCAACCTCCATGGAGACATCAATCGCATGCAGCACACCATGAACTTCAGAGTTGTGTTATTTGGCGCGGCGGCCGTCCTCGTCGCATGCAGTGACGCCAATACAACTCAACCGGCGCAGTCAGTTGCCGGCGCCGTGGCACCCGTGAGCTCCACGCAGCAAAGCTCGCTCGTTCAGGCGAACGGCGTCCAGGTCGTGAGAGGGACCGGTGACATCACGGCCGCAGTCAATCAATACCGCGCCCTGCTCGGCACGTTGAATCCGAATCTTGCGGGCGAGCAGCCGGGTGGACGCCGTGAGATCAACTGGGACGGCGTGCCCGCAGCACGCACGAACGTTGACAACTTTCCGGGCAACTTCTTCAACGTGAATTCGCCTCGCGGTGTGTTGTTCACCACACCGGGAACAGGCTTCCGGATCAGTGACAACGGCTATACGGACGTGAATCCGAACTACGCCGGTGAGTTCAACTTCTTCAGTCCGACAAAGCTATTCGTGTCGGTGGGCAGCACCATCATGGATGTGCAGTTCGTCGTGGCCGGATCGAATACGCCGGCACGTGTCACTGGCTTCGGATCGGTCTTCGCGGATGTCGCCGTTGAGCGTTCGACCACAATCGAATACTTCGACGAGACGGGACGGAGCCTGCTGTTGGTTGCCGCGCCGAAGCGAACGGATGCGGCAGGGCTCTCGTTCGTCGGCGCCACCTTTCCCACGCGCTCCGTATCACGCGTGCGAATCACGGTTGGCGACACGCCAATCGGCGCCAACTCGAATGACCTGGTGATCAAGGAAGGCAAGCACGACATCGTCGCGACGGACGATTTCATCTACGGTGAGCCGCGCGCACGGAAGTAGTTCGTCCCACGCGGTTGCAAGATCCGCTCGAGCAATCGAGCCCAGCGTGTTCATCCATCCCACCGGTGGATGATCCGATCGCCGACTCGCCACGAAACATCAACGGCTAGTTCGCGCCACCGGCGACGAGTCGCTGGATTGCCCGAAGTCCGTCATCCCCGACGTCGAGGCTGAATTTGTTGACGTAGAGCGCGATGTGTTGCGCCTGCACCGCCTCCGACATCTCCTGCGCATTGGCGCGCACATAGTCACGGCTGGCGTCCGGGTGATCGAAGGCGTACTGCACCGACTCGCGAATGGCCTGCTCCGCCGTCATCGCGGTCGCCGTGTCGATGTCACTTCGCGCGCAAATGCCGGCGAGCGGCACGGGAAGCCCCGTCTCCTGCTTCCACCAGTCGCCAAGGTCCACAGCCTTCGATAGTCCGTGGTCCGCGTAGGTGAACCTGCTCTCGTGAATGATAAGCCCTGCGTCCACGTCACCGTCACGCACCGCTTGAAGGATGCGATCATAGCGTAGCTCAACGATTGTACCGAGCGTTGGCGCGGCGAGACGCAGCAGGTTGAAGGCGGTTGTTTCGCGTCCAGGAATTGCAATGCGTCCCTGCACCGCGTCGACGAGCGACATTGGCGTCCGCGTGACCACGAGCGGCCCCACGCCCTCTCCCATGGCGGCACCACTCCGGAGTAGGCGATAACGATCGCCCACCGCCGAGAACGCGCCGACGCTCAGCTTCGTCAAGTCGAATGCACCCTCGTGTGCGCGCCGGTTCAGTTCCTCGATGTCGAGCAGTACCGGCTTGATTCGAAGCGACCCGCTCACGAGGCCATGCGCGAGGGCATGGAAGGCGAACGTGTCGTTAGGACAGGGTGAGTAGCCGAACGTCAGTTCACGCACAGACGAATACCTCACACGGTGTGGAGAAGTTCGGCAACAAGTGCGGGAGTGGCGGCGGTAATGGCAGCGAACGCCGCCGCGAAATGCCACTTGGCGCGATCAGGCTCTTCGACATCGTTGGAAATGGCGCGTATCTCGATGGCAGGCACTTCTGCGAGTTGCGCTGCGCGCAGTACGCCAAACCCCTCCATGGCTTCCACGTCGCAGCGCGACGTTCCACCAACACGGGCGCTCGTACCGATGGACAGCACGATGGCCGACGGCAAGGCGCGCTGCGCCGCGGCCACAAGATTGTCTGGGCAAACAACAATGCCTGGCGCCCACTCAGCGGAGACGCCCAGGTCGCAGTATTGTGAGTCGGCACCGATCACAAGTGTGGCCGGCGCCAGCGCCCGGTGCCGGCGCGCGCCCGCAATGCCGACATGCAGAATGAGCGAAGGGGGTTGCCGCGCGATTTCGGCTGCGGTGGCGGCAGCAGCTTCGACAGGGCCCACGCCGCACAGGAGCGTGCGCCACCCGTCCGGCGCCGCCAGCTCAAGGGCAGTCGCGGATACTACAAGGATGCGGTCGCGGTTGGCCATGCGAGCGAAGTCTAGGGATGGGTCGCGGCGGTCACAATCGTTCAGGTAATTACAGGTGGACAGGCAGGGGCGGCGAACTGCCGGAGATGCGTGGGGAGGTAGATTCGGCTGCCTCACGACAGGTCGGGCGCTCACGTGTGGGTTTTCCGGCGTGAGCGTGTCTTCTACCGGACACCACAAACCGGAGACTGATGACCCGGGCCACGACAGAGGACCAGGTTCGCAGCATCTACCGCGATACCCTCGATGACCTTTACGGCGTGGTGTCGCGCCGCTGCGACGGCGACCGTGAACTCACCGAGGATGTGGTGCAGGAGACGTGGCTGCGTGCCGTCCGGGCG
>JBDUCM010000094.1:0-20263 GCA_040003455.1 bacterium | reverse complement strand
CAAGGCATTGGCGCGCAACCGGGAATCGAGCTGTGATGCCGGTGTCCGGCGGGTCAGCGACCATCGTGTTGATTCGTCATGGCGAAACCGACTGGAATGCCGGCGGGCGTTGCCAGGGGACCACGGATATTCCGCTGAATGCACGGGGGCGGGATCAGATCGCCCAACTTGCTCGACAACTGGCCAACGTCACGTTCGATGCGGCCTTCACGTCGCCCTTGCAGCGTGCGGTGGCGTCGGCTGAACTGGTGCTCGCGGAGCGCCCGCTCGCGATCACCCCGGTTCCGGCACTCGCGGAGCTCTCGTACGGTGATGTCACTGGTGCAACCGATGAGGCCTGGCCTGACGGCGTCAGGGAACGATGGGCGCGGACGCCCTGGGACGTTGCGTTCGAGGGCGGTGAATCACTTGCGCGCGTTCACGAGCGCGCGACCCCAGCATGGGACGAGATCGTCGAAAGCCAGGCCGGGCGTCTCGTACTGGTTTCGGGGCACGGTCATGTGAACCGTGTGCTCCTGCTGCACGCGACACGCCGTGATCGTGCGGAGTTCTGGAACATCGCCCAGCCCAACGGCCACGCGGTGGTGGTGCAGGCCGGCACGGTCTATTCGCTCGAAACATTTCTCGCATCATTCCAACAGGAGAGTATCCGCGCGTGATCCAATCCGACGTTGTAACAGTAGAAGCGGCCCAGGCGGCAATTGATGCCAAGACAAAGCCGGTTGGCGCATTGGGCGGTATCGAGACGTTGGCGATTCGTCTTGCCGTACTTCAGAACACGCTGACGCCCTCGATCGAGCACGCACGCGTGTGCGTGTTTGGCGCGGACCACGGCATCGCGCTGGAAGGGGTGAGTGCCTACCCCAGGTCTGTCACGGCGGAGATGATGCGGACGTTCGCGCGCGGTCGGGCTGCGATCAATGTGCTGGCCCGTAGTGGAGGCATGAGCGTGGAGGTCATCGACGTGGGCGTCGACGCCGACCTTTCCGAGTTGGCGGAACTGCGTCACGCACGGGTTCGTCGCGGGTCGCGCAACATGCTGAACGAGCCGGCAATGGCGGAAGAGGAATTTCGCGCGGCGCTTGAAGTGGGACGCGCCGCGGCGAAGCGGGCAGCCCACGACGGCATCCACGCGCTTGGTCTCGGCGAGATGGGGATCGGCAATACTGCGAGTGCGGCCGCGGTGCTGTCCGGACTCACCGGCCTCTCCGTGGAGCAGACGGTTGGCAGGGGGACGGGGGTGGATGATGCCGGGCTGGCCCGGAAGCAGTCGATCGTGGAGCGGGCCATCGTACGACACCGTCCGGCTTTCATGAAGGGCGACAATCGAATCCAGGCGCGCGAGGTACTGCGATGCCTTGGTGGCCTGGAATTGGCCGCCATTGCGGGCGCGGCGATGGAAGCTGCCCATCAGCGCATCGCGATCGTCGCCGACGGATTCATTTCCACCGTCGCCGTGCTCGCCGCGCTTCGCATCACCGCTGACTCGGCCGAGGAGCAGGAGCTGCCCCAACTCGCACGGTCGATATTCTTTGCGCACAGTGGGTCGGAACTGGGACACGGTGCGTCGCTCGCGGCCTGCGCAGCGGTTGACGGCGTGGACGCGCGCCCGATCCTGGCACTCGCACTCCGGCTGGGCGAAGGGTCCGGCGCGGCGCTGGCCATTCCACTCATGCGCGCTGCCGCTGACGTCATGCGCGAGATGGCGACGTTTGCGGATGCCGGCGTGTCGTCCGCGTCTCCGTTGGCCGAGTGATCACGCAGCGCGTTCGGCAGGAGTGGCAGGCATTTTTCGCGGCGGTGGAGTTTCTCACTCGCATTCCGGTGTTTCGGATCGCGGAATACTCGCCCGACGATCTGCCTCGTTCCACGCCGTACTTTCCCCTCGTCGGCCTTCTTGTCGGCGCCGCCGGCGCCGTGGCGTTCCTGGTGAGTCGCTTGTTCTGGCCACAGATGCTGGCCGTCGTCATTTCTGTGGCGGCCACCGTTCGGCTCACGGGTGCTTTTCATGAAGATGCCGTTGCCGACCTCTTCGACGGTTTTGGCGGCGGATGGACGCGCGAGCAAGTTTTCAGGATCATGAAGGACAGTCGCGTTGGAGCCTATGGCGTGGTTGGCCTGCTGCTGGTCATCGGCGCGAAAGTGTTAGCGCTCGATGCGATCGCCGTGAAGCAGGGCGCAGAGGCTGCGAGTCTTGGCGCAACGTGTCTCGCGATCGGGAGGGCACTGGTTGCGGGTCACGTTCTCGGTCGTTGGTCGAGCCTTCCATTGATCTGGCACTATCCGTACGTGCGTCCCGCGAGCGCCGACGAGCAACCGGGCACGGGCAAGCCGTTCGCATCGTCGGTCACGAACGGGCGTCTCCTCGCGGGCACACTGCTCGCCGTCGCTATCGTGGCGCTGGCCATGCCGGGTCGCGTCGTTCTCCTCGTACCGGTAGCGGCACTGGTCACGGCACTCTGTGGCTCCTACTTCAGGCGTCGCATTGGAGGCATCACCGGTGATACACTCGGCGGCGCCAATCAATTGGTGGAGTTGGCGACATATCTCGTCCTGGCAGCAACACCGCTCCTGCCGTGGACGTAGTCGACCTCATCATGGTGCGGCACGGCCGCGCCGCCGGCATTGACGGCCGCTGCATCGGCCACACCGACGTACCGCTCTCGCCGGAAGGACACTCGGCGATTGACCGGCTCGCGTCACACTGGAATGCCCAGGTCGCCGTTGGCCGCGGATCAGTGCCGGCGCACATCATCTCGAGTGATCTGTCCCGCGCCCACGAATCGGCGTTGGCGATCGCGGCGCCGTGGGGGTTGCCCGTGCAGCGCGATGCCCGGCTTCGAGAGGTGGATTTTGGAGAGTGGGACGGCCGTGCATGGGCCGACATCGAGCGGGAGGACGGAGCCGCCCTTCGCGCGTGGATGGACGCGTGGCAGACGGCCCGGCCGCCGGGAGGCGAATCACTCGACGATCTCCTGGCACGCGCATCGGATTGGCTGCGTGAGTTTCGTGGAACGGAGCGCGCAACGCCCACGGTGGTCGTGTCACACGCGGGATGGATCAGGGCACTCCTCACGGTGGTATTCGGACGCCACCGTGACGCGTTCTTCGAGCTGGATGTGGACTACGCGCGTGTGACGGGGGTGCGATGGTCCGGCGATGCGGTTTCCATACTTGCGAAGAATGCATCACTGTTCCCTTGAACGTTCGCCCTTGATTGCCGGCCATCGGTTGGACGATTCAGGCCAGCCGCCCTATCTTCCCCGAATGACTCTCAGACTTTTCCGCGCGGCCTCGATGGCAGGTGTGGCGTTTGCCGTTGTCGCGTCTCCGGTAGCCACGTCCGCGCAGGTATTGTCGCCATCGCGGCGACTCAACACGATCGCCGACGAATATCTCGCGGCCTATTTCCGCAACAGTCCACTTTCAGCAACGCAGAACGGCGTGGCGAATGCGCGGCATGATCTGCTCGACGACAACTCGTTGGCAGATCTGGCGCGAAAGCAGAAGGAAGAGGACGCGCTGCTGGCGCGGCTCGCCGCGATCAGGCCGGCCTCCCTCACCAATCGCCAGGATGCGGTGACGTACGGGCTCCTGATCGAGACGTTGCGTGCGTCGACGCAGGCGCGCATCTGTCGCCGTGAGCTCACGCCGTCGTCATGGGTGCCGACCTTGTCGTCCATCGCGACCATTCAGCCAGTGGGCAGCGACTCGTTGCGCCGAGCGGCCCTGACGCGCTTCGGGATGATTCCGCGGTATCTCGAGACTGACGTGGCCAACGCCCGTAAAGGGCTCGCGCTCGGGTACTCGCTGCCGAAGGACGCGGTTCAGCGCGAGATCGCTCGCGTGGAAGGTGTTCTCGCGTTGGCCAAGGAGAAGTCGCCGTTCATGAGCCCGGCGCTGCGCGACACTACTTCGGCATTCCGCGCGTCGTTCGATTCGCTGTTTCGCGAATCCCTCACGCCGGCGTTTCAGCGCTACCGTGACTTCCTGGTGAATGAGTATCTGCCCGCTGCCCGCGCAGATGTGAGCATCTCGGCCAATCCGAACGGTGTGGCATGCTATCGGGCGCTCATCCGGCGCTACACCACGATCGACCGCGATCCGCGAGCCATCCACCAGCTCGGCCTGGATCGCATGCGCAAGGTGCAGGAAGAGATGCGCGCGCTGGCGCAGAAGTCCTTCGGCACTACCGATCTTCCCGCGCTCTTTCAGCGTCTTCGTACTGACACGCAGTACACGTTTCATTCGCGCGAGGAGATTGTGCAGCTGTCGAATGCTGCCATCGAGCGGGCATGGGTGGCCATGCCGAAGTGGTTCGGAATGGTGCCCAAGGCGAAGGTGGCGGTGGAGCCGTTTCCCTCGTTCCTGGAGCGGGGCTCGCCTCCGGGGCAGTATCAAGCCGCACCCGAAGATGGCAGTCGGCCGGGCATCTATCGCGTGAATACGTTTCAACCGGAGCAGCGAAGCCGCGGCGACATGGAGGACGTGGCATTCCACGAAACGATTCCCGGGCATCACCTTCAGATTGGGATCGCCCGCGAGCGGACGGGAGTACACCCGGTCACTCGCTATCTGGGGAATAGCGCCTTCAGCGAGGGGTGGGGCCTGTATAGCGAACGGCTGGCCGACGAGATGGGCCTGTTCTCGTCGGATCTCGGTCGCATGGGCATGCTGAGCGGCGAAGCCGCTCGCGCGGCGCGGCTGGTGGTTGATGCGGGCATCCACGCACTCGGCTGGACGCGACAGCGCGCCATCGACTACTTCCTTCAGAACACCACCGCGTCGCCGGATCAGATCGCGTCGGAAATTGACCGGTACATCCAGGTGCCGGGCCAGGCGACGGCATATATGCTCGGTGCCATCGAGATCAGGCGGCTGCGGACCGAGGCGGAAAAGAAGCTCGGGAAGCGATTCGACATCCGCGAGTTCCACGACAGGGTGCTGGAAGATGGTGGCGTGACCTTGCCGATGCTCGATGCAAAGATCACCCATTGGATTGCGAGCCATCCTGTTTCTGTTGGCAGATCCATCCGAGCAGAATCAGGAACCACGCACCGGGGGGCGAAGACACATGACCATGGAAACGAGTGACGATTCACTTCGCGCGTGCGAGATGGCCGTCCGTCAAGCGCAGCTCACCGGCGACGTTGCCGCGCTCGAGCGGCTGGTGGATGACGCTCTCGTATTCACCGGCCCTGACGGCGCCATCTATGGAAAGCAGGATGATCTCGACGGCCATCGCAACGGCGTGATTCGCATCACCCAACTCGACCCGAGCGACGAACACATCCAGCGGTTTGGTGACGTTGCCGTGGTGAGCGTCCGGATGGACATGGCCGGCACGTTTCAGGGCGCGCCGTTCGCGGGACCGTATCGCTACACGCGTGTGTGGCGACGGCAGGCCGACGCGTGGCGCATTGTTGCCGGACACGTGAGTGCCGTGCTGCGGTGAGTGCCCGCGTTTGGCCAGTCATCGTTGCTGCTGCCGTTGTCATTGGCTGCTCCGCTCCCGATCGCTCGTTCACACACGGTGTCCGCGACGACGACGCGCTGCATACGGCCGTATTGCAGGCGGTTGCGTTGGGCAGCGATAGCAGTATCGCGCGGCAACGAATGATGCAGAACGGCTTTGATTGCGTCCTGCGCACGGGAACGTCGGTGGACAGCATCGAGACCGATACCGCTGGGCCTCCGCCGCCACGATTGACTTGCATCAAGGACGAATCGGCGCGACCCGAGACGTCCGATGGGAAGCGTCGGCACTTCGTGAACCTGCTGCTCTCGGGGAGCACCGTGGCGGCGGTGGAAGCGCGCTCGCGCATCGAGAGGGTACCGTAGGTGACCCATCAACTCACAGAGTGGAACCGTGTGCCAGTGTTCGGCGTGCCGCCCGCAGATGGTAGACGCACCATTCGTCCGAGCGCATACGCGGTCATTGCCAACCAGGACGACATGGTGGCGGTGGTGAAAACACCACGTGGTATCTTCCTTCCCGGTGGTGGCATTGATCGCGGCGAGAGCGTGGAGGCCGCCATCATCCGTGAAGTGCGCGAGGAGTGCGGACTCGTTGTCACGGTGGGCGTGTGGAACACGCGCGCCATCGAGCACCTGTATTCCGCCGAAGAGGAAACACAGTTCGAGAAGCGCAGCACCTTCCATGTCGCGATGATATGCGGCGCGCCGGTGGATCCGATCGAGCCCGATCACGAACTGATATGGCTACCGTCCGCCGCGGCCCTCTCGGCCCTCTCGCCGCCGAGTCATTCCTTCGCGATCGCTGAGTGGGTGCGCGCGCGTGCTACCAGTGTGCCCGGTGACCGTCTCGATTGGTGAGGCGCGGTGACGGCACTACGATGGTACCACGGCACACCGATGCAGCTCGCCACCTATTCTCACCGCGTGTTCCACAAGCGCGTCCATCTCTGCGGCCTCCGTGCGGAAATTCACCACACAAGCCCGTAGCGCGAACCGGCCATCAATGACGGCGTTGGAGGGAAAGACCTGGCCGCCGAGCTGCAACTCCATCATCAATCGCTCGTTGAGGCGATCGAGATAGCCGTCCGCGGAGCGGTCGTCGCGAAGCTCAGTCGGGACATAGCGGAAGCAGGCGATGGACAGTTCCGGCGCCGGGCCAACCGTTTCGAGTTCGGGATGCGCCGCTGCCGTGTCGAACAGATATCGCGCCAACGCGACGTCATGCACGATTCGTCGTTCGTAGGCGTCCCACCCGTGTGCGAGGAGAGAGACCCAGATCTTGAGCGCATGAAAGCCGCGCGAGAACTGTGGGCCAAGGGTGAACATGTCCACGCCGCGACCGGTCAGTTCCTTGTCGTCGTGCACGTATCTGGGCGACATCGCGAACGCCGCGGTCAGGGACTGCATGTTTCGCACGACGACGACGCCGCCTGAATGTGGTGTGTACAACCACTTGTGTGGATCGAAGGCGATGGAATCGGCTCGCTCGATACCGCGAAACAAGGGTCGCAGTGTCTCAGTGAGCGCCGCACCGCCTCCATACGCACCGTCCACGTGCAGCCACAATCCAAACTCGGCGCACACATTTGCGATCTCGTGAATTGGGTCGATTGCACCCGTGGAGACCGTGCCGGCCGTTGCGATCACGGCAATGGGTGTGTGCCCGGTGCGAATATCACGCGCGATGGCTGTACGCAGCGCATCCACACGCATCTGGAGCTGAGCATCGCACGGCACGATCCGGACGGCATCGCGGCCGAGCCCAAGCATGTCGGCGGCGCGCGTGTTGACGTCATGAACCTGCGCGGACGCGTACATCGTGAGCGGAGGGCCCGCTCGCGTGCCGAGATCGCGGATGGACCAACCCGCCTTCGCATCGCGTGCTGCCTTGAGTGCCACGAACGACGCCATCGCCCCGCCAGAGGTGACGTAACCGCCCCCGGTGGCCGGCATGCCGAGCCTGCTCGCGAACCAGCGGCCCAGGTGCAGTTCAATTTCGGTAGCGCCAGGCGAGAGCCGCCAGGCCCCGACATTCTGGTTCATGGCCGCGGCCAGGAGATCTGCGGCTGCGCCAGGCACGGTGCCGGCACCCGTGATGTACGCCATGAAGCCAGGATGCCCCGTGTAGGTCGCATGCTCGAATACCAGCGTTCGCAGCGACGACATGATCTCGTCTAACGGGATCGGATCGTTTGGTATGTCGCGGGTCACGGCGGCGCGGACGTCGGCCGCGCTGGCGCGCGTGCCCACCGGCAGGGAAGGCATGCGCTCGAGCAGTTCGGTCCAGAGTTCGACCATCTGACCGCCCAGCGCGCGCGCGCGGTCCGCGTCCCAGGCGAGCTCTGAAACGGGCGCCAGGGACGCGGTTTCCATTATTACTTCGCGCCCTTCGGCGTGTCGGCAGGATTGACGTACGTCATGGCGAAGGGACCCATGGCGTGGACCTGCACGATGGTCTGGCCCTGTGCCAAGGCAAAGTGGGCCATGTTGGCCGGCGCCGTGACGAAGCCCGTGGAAGTGAGTGTCATCATGTCCTTCTGTTCGAAGGTCTTGCCCATACCCACCTTGAACGTGCCGCTGAGCACCGTGACGTTTTCGTCGGTGGGGTGCACGTGCGGTGGGATCTTGTAGCCGTCCGGCATGCGAAGGCGAACCGTGAAGAGCGCCGTGCTGCTCGGATCGCCCTGCATTACGGCCATCTGTGCGCCGGCAGGGAAGATGGCGGGAGCTGGGCCCCACTTGGGCTCCGGATTGCCCGTGGATTTGGCGTAGGCCATGGCGGAGCCCGACGCGACCGCGAGTGTGAGCACGGACGCCAATGCGATTCTGTAACGCATGATCATCTCCAATCTGTGTCTGTTCAAATCATCCGTCCGGCGACGCCGGCGGGACTACGTGAATGACAGGATACTCGAGGCGAAGGGGCCCGGCCTCGTGGTGAGTACGGGGAAATTCAAGTCGTGTACGGGAAATGGCCGAGCGCTACCGCTGAGGCCGAGCCGTACCCGTCGAACGTGCGGCCAGCCCCTGCTCAGCGGCCCACACGGCGATCTGCGCGCGCGACGAAAACCCGAGCTTTGCGAGTGACGAGGCGACGTAGCCTTCCACTGTACGCTCGCCAATGCCCAGCGATCGCGCGATGCCTCGGTTGGACGTGCCGATGGCGATGAGTGCCGCCGTGTCGCGTTCCCGCCTGGTGAGTCCGCCATGGGCCGCCTTCGCCGCCTGGGAGGTGGTTTGCTGGGGCGGCGGTGGAGCCGCGGTGTCGACGCTGGCGAGGAAGGACGCCGCAAGTGTGGGATCGTCGATGTCCGCGGATATCTCCGCCGCGATCGTGCGCGCGGCGTCGAACGCCCGGCGCGCCTCGAGCCTGCGGCGCGCGCCGAGATGGATCGCACCCTGAAGGGCGTCCATCCGCCAGAGCAACGGGCGCGCGCCCTGGTTCCGTGCCTCGATCCGGCCGCTGACGAGGGCTGTCGTCGCGTCATCCCAGCGTTCCAGCGCAGCGAATGCCTGCGCGCGAAGCAGCGCGACTCGCGGCGTGCCATGGCTGTCGGCGTCCCCCAAAATGGCCAGTGCCTCGGCCGGCGCTCCGGAGGCCATGGCAAGCTCGGCACGGGCGACCGCCATGAAGCGTTCCCCCAGGGTGCGCGGCGCGTCGCCGGCCGGCTCGTTGGCATGAGCGGAGGGAGCTAGCGAGTGCTCGACCGCGTCGAGCACCGCGGCCGCATCGCCCACGTGGCCGGCGCGTGCCAGCGCGATGGCCAACGGAGCTCCGCTCCAGCGCACCCACGTGGCGGCGCCAAGCTGCCGCGCGAACGCGTGCGCGGCTTCGAGGTGACCTATGGCGTCGCTCGCGCCGAGATCGAACGAGATCACGCCCAGGACGCGCAACGCTCCGCATTGCCATTGGAGATGCTCGATCTCCTGCGAAATCGCCAGCGACTCCCGCGCAAGGCGAAGAGCCCGTGCATACTCGCCGCGCCATGCCAGCACGTCGGCGAGCAGGTAGCGGGCAAACGATTCGCCCGCGCGCCATCCGATATTGGCCGTGAGGCGAATGGCACGCTCGCTGGTGTGCTGCTCCGACGCGTACCGGCTCTCACAGACGGCGCTGGCCGACGCGTGATGGCTTGGTCCGCACACGAGAACCACGGACAGCGCGTTTGCCAGGGCGCGCTGGTCATCGAGCGCCGCAAAGATGTCCACAGTGCGCTCGTAGAGCTTCACCGCCGTGTCCTGTGCACCGGCGATATGGTGGGACATCGCGAGCAGGTCCACGGTCTCGCCCACGCCGCGGGAATCCGAGGCTCGTTCGAAAATGGAGAGTGCTTCGTCGTGATATGGTATGCCGGACTGTGGGTCGTCGCGATTGACGAACCAGTTCCCGACGCGGTTGAGGCTGTGCGCAATGAGGGGTTTGTCGCCGATCGCCCGCGCGACGTCGAGCGCATGCCGCCGGTACCGTCCCGCGCGTTCGTAGTCGCGCGCCGCCCACAGCATGCCCAGTGCGTGGAGCGCCGCCCATTCGGTGCGCCGGTCTCCCGCCTCGCGCGCAATGCCGAGGGCGTCCAGGAAATCGTCGTTCGCCTGCGAAAATGCGCCGAGTGTCTCGTACGCTCGCCCGCGGCCCAGGAGCAGCGACGTGTCGGGCTGTTGGCCGGCGTTCTTGGTGGCGGTGACGGCGCGTTCGAAGTGCTGGAGCGCCTCGTGCGACGCGCTGAGGGCGAGCGCACGCGTTGCGGCGCGCAGGGCGTAGTGTCGCGCCGACTCCCAGTCCCCGGCCTCGAAGGTATGGTATGCGAGCGCGTCGTCGTCGTCGTGCCCAGGCCCGCGCTGCGCTTCCAGCGCGGTGGCGATGGCGCGATGCAACGCCACGCGCTCCCGCCCGAGCAGGCGCGCACGCATGGCCTCGCGCGTGAGTGCGTGGCGGAACGCGAACTGGTCCGCGGATTCTTCCACCACGAGTTGCGCGTCCACCAGTTCCTTCACGAGCGAAAGGAGGTCTGCTTCTCCGTGCTGTGTGAGGGCCTGAAGCAGCGCGAAGTCGAACCGGCGACCTGCCACCGCCGCGATGGAGGCGACGCTGCCCGCTTCGGCGCTCAGTCCGGCCAGTCGTCGAGCAACGGCCTCAGTGGCGGTGCGTGGAACGCGAATCTGCTCGAGCGGCCGTGCGCGCCACGTGCCGTCGGCGCGGGCGAGGTCTCCCGACACCACGAGTGTCTGGAGCATCTCCTCGATGAAGAACGGATTGCCTTCGGTGAAGCCATGCAGGGCGCTCGCGAACGCCGGCCCGAGTGCCGCCTGCACGCCGAAAATGGAGTGGAGCATGGCCGAGACGTCCGGCACCCCCAGCGGCCGCAGACCAACCTCGGAAGCGCACCGTGCGCGATCGAAGTCGGCGAGCAGGCGGCTCAGCCGCGGGCCTGTTTCGTCGCTACGGAAGGTGAGCACGAGCGCGATGGCGTCCGTGCCGATACGCCGGGCGAGGTGCAGGAGCAGGTCGAGCGTGGCGTCGTCACTCCAATGCAGATCCTCGATCACCAGCAGCAGCGGTTGCGCGCGGCCGAGCGCGTGCACGGCTTCCGTGAACGAGTGGAAGAGCCGCCGGCGCTCTTCCTCGGGGCCGAGTGTCACACCGGGCAGCGTGTCCGGGAACACCGAGGCGAGTTCCGGGAACAGCGTGACCAGCTCGGTGCGGGCGGGCGCGAAGTAGTGGCCGGCCAGGGCGGGTGACGCGCTGGCCGCCAGCGTCCGCACCATGTCAAGCACCGGCGCGTAGGGGTGAGCGCGATCGGTCTCGAAACACGCGCCCTGGAGGGTGAGGAAGCCGAGCGTGCGGGCGCGTTCCACAACGGCGCGCACGAAGCGCGACTTGCCGATGCCGGCCTCGCCGGAGACGAGCAGCGTGCCGCCGTGCGCTGCGTGGGCTCTGGCCAGGGCATGGAAGCCGGCGGAGAGCGGCACGTCGCGCCCGATGAGGACTGGGCACACGAGTTGTTCAGCGACCATGCGATCGGGTACGGGGCATCCTTCGCGAATGATATGGCGAATTGACGTCGGCGTGAAGCAGACCTCACGGGCGCGCGTTCGCCGTCAGTATGATACGGCCCGGCACGACGGTATGGCTGGCGACTGGCGAGCAGAGAACTTCCCACTTGAATGTCGAAATCGTCGCCGCGGTTCCGACACAGATGCACGAGCGGTCCCATTCCGGGGCCCCACAACAAAAGGGAGTATCCCCATGAAATACATGCTGATCATGAACACCCCTCGTGACGGTTACACGCAGTTCATGAGCTGGCCGAAGGAGGTCCTCGAAGCGAACGGCGCCTTCATGCAGGCCTTTTCCGCGAAGTTGAAGGCGTCGGGGGAGCTGGCCGGCGCGGCGGGATTGGCGACCCCCGAGCAGGCCAGACGGGTGCGCATGGGCGAGGATGGCAAGCCGATCACCGACGGCGTGTTTCCCGAGTCCAAGGAATTCCTGGCGGGGTATTGGATCGTGGACGTGGCGAGCGCCGAGCGGGCCATGGAGATTGCCGCAGAGGCATCGGCCGCGCCCGGTCTTCCGATCCACGGTGCCGACGGCACTCCGATTGCGCACCTGTGGATCGAGGTGCGGGAGGTCATGGGCAGCCGGCGCGACATGGAATAGTGTCCGGCGTTAGGGTTCCCCTTGCGCAACTATCTGGAAGGGGATTCCGTAGGGATAGGAGTCCCCTTCCATCCATGCCTGCCCAGCGAGGTACCATCATGCTCGGAATCAAGAACGAACTCGAAGTGTGGTTTTTCCTGTCGATGGGCTTGCTGGTTACATCATCTACGTTGCTCGTCGCGTGGCTGCGTACGCGCGAGCGGGCAACGCGTGCCGAGTCGTTTCTGCGGGGCCTCCAGGCGCAACCGGCACAACCAGCAATGGCGGGTTCGGCGCTGGACGCCATCGCGATCGAGGTAGAACGCATTGGAGAGGGCCAGCGGTTCCTGACGCGAACGCTGACGGAGGGAAGCTCGCGCAGCGAGGTGGCTCGACGCGGGGTGAGTATCACGCCTCACTGATGTCGCCGTAGACTCCGTCGACGATCAAGGCTGCGACTACCACAACGTGCTCGAGGCCAGCTTCTGGGGAGCGGGCACGACGCACTCCCAGCGTCCCACGGCAGAACAGCCGTGCACCAGCGCGCGATCCTCGAAGACGACGACAACCGCTGATCGCGTGCGGCGTTGAATGGTGCGGCGATGGTCCGACTCCAATATCCCGCGGACGACCGCCGCCACGCGCTGCGCGTAGTCACCCTGCTGTCCCAGCGGCCAGCCCACGCCGCCGAGGTTGCGGAACGTGATGTAAATGCGCCCGTGACCGATGCGGCACTCGGGTATCACCTCACAGGCGAGCTCGCGAGCGAGTTGCCGTGCGACTGCTGCGTACCGGACGATACCAACCTGGAATCGGATCATTTACGAAGTTGCCATACGTGCATCGCCGGTGGCAACACCGGCGCGGAGCTGACGTGGGGACAACGAATGAACCCCGTCAATACCAGCCGATGGGCTGCTCGTTGAGATTGATGTGCACCTGCTTCACCTGGAGGTACTCCTCTACGCCCCACACGCCAAGTTCGCGACCGATGCCGCTCTGCTTGTACCCGCCCCACGGTGCCTCGACGAACGTTGGTTGCATGTGATTCACCCACACCACGCCAGCGCGCAGGCGCTTGACTGTGCGCATTGCGCGGTAGATGTCGCGCGTCCACACAGCGGCCGCGAGCCCATAGGGTGTGTCGTTGGCAATCTGAAGAGCATGTGCCTCGTCGTCGAACGGGATGACGCAGGCCACTGGGCCGAAGATCTCCTCCTGCGCGATACGCGCGTGATTGTCCACGTCGTAGAAGATGGTGGGCTGCACGAACAACCCGCGATCGAGCAGAGCACCTTCCGCTCGTCCGCCGCCGATGGCGAGCTTGCCCTCCGACTTTCCTAGTTCCTGGTATGTGCGCACGCGATCGAACTGCTCGCGGCTCACGAGTGGTCCCATTTTGGTCGCGCGATCAAGACCGTTCCCCAAAGTGATGTGCCGCGCCTTCTCCACCATCGCGTCCACGACGCGCTTGTAGATGGACCGCTCGACGAGAATGCGGCTACCCGCCGAGCACACTTCGCCCTGATTGATGAAGATGCCGAAGAGTGCGCCGTCCACGCATGCCTCGAAATCGGCGTCGGCAAAGAGAATGTTCGGCGACTTGCCGCCTAGTTCCAGCGAGACCTTCTTCAGCGTGTCAGCCGCGGAGCGCATGATGCGCTTTCCGACATCGGCGCTGCCGGTGAACGCGATCTTGTCCACATCCGGGTGCGCGACGAGCGCGGCACCCGTGTCTCCGTTTCCGGTGACGATGTTGACCACGCCAGGTGGCAACCCTGCGGCCTCGAAGTGCTTCGCCAGTTCGAGCACGGTGAGTGGGGTTTGTTCGGCGGGCTTGAGAATCATTGTGCATCCCGCGCAGATGGCCGGCGCGAGCTTCCAGGCGGCCATGAGCAACGGGTAGTTCCAGGGAATGATCTGGCCACACACGCCGATGGGCTCGCGGAGGGCGAGGCTCAGCGCATTGTCAGGTACGGGAATGACGTCGCCGGTAACCTTGGTGGCCAGACCGCCATAGTACTCGAAACAGGTGGCGACGTCGGCGATATCCGCCTCGGCTTCCACGATGGGTTTGCCGTTGTTGCGGGTCTCCAGCTCGGCCCACTCTGCCGCATGATCGCGGACGATGGCCGCAAGACGAAAGAGGATGCGTCCGCGCTCCTGTGCGGTGGTGCTTCGCCACGGTTCAGTCTCGAATGCCCGGCGCGCAGCGACGACCGCACGGTCGACATCGGCCACCTCGGCATCCGGCACGCGGGCGATGACCTCCATTGTCGCCGGATTGATGACGTCGATCCACCGCCCGGACGTGGCGCTGACGAACTGGCCGTCGATGTACAGGGAGTAGCTGGTCACGATAGTAGTGGCGTAGGAGTGGACCGTGTCTGGTTAGAGTACCCGTCGGCTCGGGCGAGAGGCAATGGGCCATCTCACCAGAGAGGCGAAACCGGTGACGGGGCGGTAATATCGGCGAGCGCGCTTCAGGTCGATCGCCTGCATTCTCACGGAGCATTCCATGAATCGGATTGTCTGCGCAGTTCTCGTGTGCATCACGCTCCCAGCCGCGGCGGCGGTCGCGCAGCAACCGGTGCCGGAGATCCGCTTCGACGCCAACATCGATTTCCTCAAGCTGCCGCCCACGATGCATCTGGGCGAAGTGGCCGGGGTTGCCGTGAACAAGACGGGCCACGTGTTCGTATTCAGCCGCACCGGAACGCGGAGTACCATGCATGGGCAGAGCTCCGCACAACTCTTCGAGTTCGACCGGTCAGGTGTTTTTCAACGCGAAATCGGAAAAGACCTGTACGGTTTCGCGTTTGCGCACACGGTGCGCATTGATCGCGACGACAATATCTGGGCGACGGACGAGGGAACGAACATGGTCATGAAGTTCAATCCCGCGGGACGCGTGACCATGGTGCTGGGGCGCCGCGAGGAGAGTGTGGAGACGCCGGCGCCACGACCAGTTGGGGCACCAGCCCTGCGCCCCGGATGGGGGACATTCAATCGCCCCACGGACGTGACCTGGGATAAGGATGGCAATGTGTACATCGCCGACGGCTACAACAACTCACGCGTGGTGAAGACCGACAAGAACGGCCGCTGGGTAAAGACGTGGGGCGACCGCGGGACGGACCCGGGCCAGTTCAACATTCTCCATTCCATCGCCAGCGATGCCCAGGGAAACATCTACGTGGGCGACCGGACCAATCGACGCATCCAGGTGTTCGACACCGATGGAAAGTTTCTCAGGCAGTTTACCATCGACGTTCCATTCACCAAACCGCCGAATGTGATGGTGGGCGCAGCACCTGAATCAGGCGCCAATCCATTGTCGGCATCCGGAGCTCCCTGGGCAATCTGCATCACGCCGCCTCCGCACCAGGTGCTCTTCAGTTCGGACGCCGTGCCCGGCCGCATCTACAAGGTTGGGCTGGACGGAACCATGCTCGGCGTGCTTGGTGAGGCGGGAAAGGAGCGCGGACAGTTCGGCTGGATACACGAGATCGCATGTCCGTCGGAGCGCGAGCTGTACGTGGCAGAACTGCTCAACTGGCGAGTGCAGAAGTTGACGTTGCATTGACTGGCGCCGTTGGAGAGGGGTCAGGCATCCATTGAATTCCACTTTGAGACGAATGCGATCGAAAGAAAATCTTGCGGCGGTGGTCCTGTTGGTGTTGCTCGCCATCGCGGGATATGGTCTGGTGCAGACTGGCGGCGACAGTTCGGCGTCGGCGGATACGGCTGGCGCGGCGGCGGATTCGTCGCCCACTGTGGACCAGGGTGCGCTCGCGAGCGTGCAGTTACTGATCCGGATGCCGACGACGGCCGAGGAGCTGCCGTTGGCACAAGATGCGCTACGGCTGGCCGATCAGGACATGGATCTCGCGTTCGCGGATGCAGTTCGCGAAGTGGCTGCGCATCCACAGCCTGTGACGGCCGAGGCGAAGCTGGTATCGACGCGATTGCAGCGCGTGCTCAAGGAGTTGATCGCGGATCAGGCGCAGGTGGCGCAACTGACCGCGGAAGCCACGAAAGCGAACGGGTTGAACACGACGGTGAATGACCAGTTGGACCTGGCCAAGGCGCGACTGGAGCTCGATCAGGACGACGCGGACGATGCGAAGGAGGACCTGATCCACGCGGGCGGCGACCCCCAGGGGCGCCTTCAGGCGATGGTTCAGGATCACGAGGCCGCATCGAAGAGTTCCGACAGCATTCACGTGACCGTGACTGCCACGCTCGAAGAAAATGGTCTCGTTCGGCACGCACAAGCGTATTGGCAGCTCCAGGACAAGCGACAGCAGTTGCGGCTGGCGCGCGCGGCGGCAGAGACGGCATCTGTTGTCTTCTCGAAGCGCCACCACGCCCTGGATGCGGACGCGGCACGCGAAGGCAAGACCGCGCGGGCAGCTTCCCCGGCGGTTGTGACCGCGCCTCTCCAGAACGCAGTGAGCGCGGAATCGAGTCATGAGGCTTCCGCGGCCCTTCTACTGGTCACGCAGCGCAAGGCACTCGAGCAGAAGGCGCGGGCGTCGCTGGAGCAACGCGGTGACAACCAGCGCAAGCTGGTGACAGTATTTCGCAAATGGTCGCGGGCGGTGCGCGCGCAGCAGCGGTCCGTGATGAATCACGCGCTCCGCGAACTTGTCCTCATCCTTGCCATCGCCATTGTCGGTTTGTTCTCTGACAAATGGGTTGGCCACGTGCTTGGCCGGTTGAACATGGAGCGTCGCAGCAGGCAGCGACTTCACGCGGTCTTTCGCGTGTCCATGCAGGTCGTGGGCGTGATCCTGATCCTCATCGTGATCTTCGGCGTGCCGAGCAACCTCGGGACAATCATCGGCTTGGCGGGTGCGGGGCTCACCGTCGCGTTGAAGGACTTCATCGTGGGATTTGTCGGCTGGCTGGTGCTCATGGGCAAGAACGGCATCCGCATCGGCGATCTCGTGGAGATCAATGGCGTGACGGGTGAAGTGGCGGAGCTCGGGATGTTCAACACGGTGCTGCTCGAGACCGGGAATTGGACGGACGCCGGCCACCCCACCGGGCGACGCGTGACGTTCACCAACAGCTATGCCATTGAGGGACACTACTTCAACTTCTCCACGTCGGGGCAATGGCTGTGGGATGAAGTGCGTATCGTTGTCCCAAATGGGCGCGATCCATCACCGGTGATCGAGGCGCTTCAGGCCCACGTGGAGACGGCCACCGCGGACAGTTCGCGGCTCGCGCAGGAGGAGTGGAAGGGTGCGTCGCGCTCGCCGGTATTGAGTGCGCTCACGGCGGCGCCTGCCATCACGATCAAGCCGATCATGGGCGGACTGGAAGTCACGTTGCGCTACATTACCCACGCGGCGGAGCGGTATCAGCTCCGGTCCAAGCTGTATGGCACGGCGGTTGGCGTGCTCAGTGGGCCAGCTCCGGTACCGGCGCCAACCTGATCCAGAGAACCGCGATGCAACGAGGGGTCAGCTCGAGCGAATGGCTCGCGGCTGACCCCTCTGACGTTCGGTGTTGCCTGGGGCCCTATGGAACCAGACCCGCCTGCGTGCCAGTCTGCATGTCACGCACCATGTCCTTGGCGATGAACGGCACTTCGTTGGTCATCCACTTCGGTGCCGGTGCGCCGCGCAGGTAGTGATCGAAGAACTGGAAGTAGCGCGTCGTGAGATCCTTCCGGTTGGCGAGGCCGCGGAGGCCATGTCCCTCGCCAGGATACGCGAGGAGAATGGCATTCTTGCCGTTGTACCGCATGGCGTTGTAGAAGTTCATGCCTTCGCTGAACGACACTGTTGGATCGGCTGTGCCGTGCATCATGAGGAATGGGGCAGTCACTTCACGCACATGCGTCAGCGCCGACTCGAAGTGATAGAGGTCGGGGTTGTCCCACGGTGACACGCCCCAACGGCCCTGACCGTACAGGTAGTAGTCGTTGCCGTTCTGGCCACTGCCACCGGTGACCTGATACGACCAGCCCCAGCTCTGGCTGAAGTCGGAGAAGAGGTCCGTTACGCCGGCGCCCATGCCAACGGCCGCGAACAGCCGTGAACGCGTACCGATGAATGCTGCGCCTTCACCACCGTAGCTGTGGCCATTGATCCCGATCTTCTTGGGATCGGCGTAGCCGAGCTCGATGACCTTCCTGGTTGCCGCCTCCACGCAGTCCAGCATATCGCTGTGCGAGGAGCCGGTGTGAAAGTAGATGTCGGGAATGAGCGTGATGTAGCCGCGGCTCACCGCTTCAATGGGTGACGATCCCATGCCAGTGAGATACGACGGCGCAGAATAGCGATTGAGGTTCTGCGAGTTCTTCTCGTAGAAGTTCACGAGCATGGGCCGCTTCTCACCGGCCTTGTAGTCATCCGGCAACGCAAGGATGGCCTGGAGACGCATGCCGTCCTTGTTCTTGAAGTCGATGAGCACGCGGCGTCCCCACGCGTATTCCGCCTGCTGCGGATTGGCGTTGGAAATCTTCTTCGCGTCCTTGAAGTTCGCCCCGGACACGCGAAGATCGGGGAAGTCGATGAACGTTTGCCGCGTGAAGAGATACTTGTCGGACTTGGCGGCGCGAACAGGGTTGCTGTACGCGGCGTCGTCGTACACCACTTCCTTCAACTGCCCATCCGCCAGTGTGTAGAAGCCGGACTTCTTCGTGTACTCGCCATAGGCTGACAGCGTCAGTGCCTTGGAGAGATCGATCTCCTGCGCGGCACGACTGCCGCGGCCGCCGCGGCCTGCACCACCGCCACCGCCCGGCGCGCCCGCCGGCCCACCGGAGGAATCCGGCTCCGTGCGCACGTACCGGAAGCGAATCTCGCTCTTGCTGCCAACACCATTGGTAAGGTTGCGGGCCGCCGAGCCATCGAGCGGCAGCATCCACAGATCGTACTTGTGGTCGACGACGATGCCTTTGCCGTCACTCGTGTACGCGGTGATGCCGAAGGACGGCTTGGGGCCGGGATGATCGAACTCCGTGTCCACAAAGCTCGGTGCGCCGGCGCCGATGGTCTTCGTTGTGCCGGCATCGAGATCGTACAGCTGATACTTGTTCTCCTTCCAGTAGAGGAAGTGCTTTCCGGACGGCGAAATACCCATCACGTGCTGGCCCACGAGCTGATTCTTGAGGATCAGGGTGCGCTCGCCCGTTGAGGTGTTCACGCGATAGATGTCTGCGGCGGGGCGCTTGTAGTCGGAGATGTATCCGCGCACGTCGCGACCGATGGCCCAGCGCCCGTCTTCCGAGACTTCCAGCTCGCGCATGGTGGAATCGGCGAGCGGGATGTACTTCTGGGAGGCGACGTCGAACGCCTCGCGATACGTGAAATTGCGATCCTGCTCGAGACGAATCATCTGAGCGGACTGGATGCGCTCGTCGGCGCTCCGCCAGATGTCCACGTCAGGAATGGAATCGGTGCTGCGGCGGCGGGAACTCGTGTCGCCGGTGGACTTCTGCGGCATGGCGCCGAGGAAGATGCGCTTGTTGTCCAGACTCCAGTCGAGAGGCGCGCGGTCGCTCACCACCCAGCCGCGCGGGAATCCGGATGCGCGAGACGGATCGAGGTTGGCGACAGATGCCGTGCCCTTTCGCACGTCCGGAATGACGACGAGCAGATTGTCACGCTCGCGCATGCGATCCACTTCGCGGCCCTTGAGGACGGCGATGCCCGTCCCTTCGTCGTTCCAGGTCATGCGGTTGTAGTTGCGCGCGTCGTTGTCGAGCACGTCGGTGCGGCCGGCCTGGAGATCGACCAGGAACAGTCCGTTGCCGTCGCGCTGCGCGGCGTCGACCGTGTACGCGAGCAGGTCGCCCTTCTTGTTGAAGGCGATGTCTCCAACGCTGCCCAGGAGCTGGCTGCGTCCGGTAGCCAGATCGAGAAGCACCACGTCGGAACCGCGTGGAGCGTTCGGATTGGCCGCGACCGCGGTTGCGCCTGGTGCTCCGCCGGGTGCTGCGCCGGCGCCTGCTCCTCGACCGCCTGCGTCAGCGGCGCCGTTCGCGGGGCGGCGCTTCAAGACCAAATGGCTGGCGGTGGCGGAGAACGACGCCGTGGCCATGTCGGCCCAGGACTGCGTCTTTCCAGTGGCCAGTTCACGAAGCTCAAAGCGTCGTGCGGCTGCCGGAGGTGCGCCATTGCCGCGACCCTG
>JBDUCM010000019.1:0-55269 GCA_040003455.1 bacterium | reverse complement strand
GGAGCCGATGACCCGCCGTATGAGCGGTTCGGGGCACGTCTCCTATCCACGATTGAGCGCCGCCGTGACGCCCGTGGTGATTGGTGATTGGCCAACGCATGAGACATGTCATGAGACATGTCTCGAACTTCCAGGATGAAAACATGAAAAAGTCGGGCGTGACGGAAGACCAGCCGGCATCGGAGCTCATCTCGAAAAGAATCGCCGAGCTCAATGACTGGCGCGGAGAGACCCTTGGCAGGATGCGCAAGCTCATCACGGACGCAGATCCGGACGTCGTCGAGGAGTGGAAGTGGATGGGTACTCCGATCTTCTCTCACGATGGCATCATCTGCACCGGCGAATCCTACAAGAAGGTGGTGAAGCTCACCTTCGCGAAGGGTGCGTCACTGAAGGATCCGGCTGGCCTCTTCAACTCGAGCCTCGACGGAAACGTACGTCGCGCAATCGACATCCACGAAGGAGAAGAAGTTGACGCCACCGCTTTCAAGGCGCTCGTTCGCCAAGCGGTCGCGTTCAACAGTTCGAGCAAGTCGAAAGGGTCGAAAAAAGCAAAGCCCTAGCAGTTGCTGAGGAGCTCATGCAATGTGGCAGACCAGGGTCGTCTGAGAAACAACCGGATGGGTCCGGAAACTGCCGGAGACACTGCGGTATCTGGCCGTTTCGGTTCAGATCCGGCTTCTTCTAGAACGGTCTCCGGTTCGTCTTCACGCCACAAAGCTTGTCGGGCGCTGTCTTTTCTCGATGGGCTTTCCCACGCCCGCAACTATTGCCCGAAGGGATCGAAATTGATGAAGGCCCCGCACACCACAACGAAAGCTGCGCTTGCATTTGTCATCGCCATGGCGAACACATTGCCCGCGGCCGCACAGACCCCGCAGCCCGACGGCGCAGGACTCGAGCGCGGTACGCTGCGGGCGAGTTGGGCAGAGGCGAGCGACGGTTGCGACACTCGCCCGCACTTTCAATTGCACGAGTACAACGCCGACCTGTTCATCCTTCGACAGTCCGGCTGCACCAACTATGAAAAGCCGTTCCTGTATCTCCTGTTCGGAAACGGAAAAGCGCTGTTGTTCGATAGCGGTGCCAAGGGCGCCGATGCAGGGGGAGCAGTACGTGATGCACTGAAGCGCTGGGCCGACCGTCATGGCGGCACGTCGCCCGCGCTCATCGTCGCTCACTCGCATGCGCACGGCGACCACGTGGCCGGCGACGCACAACTCGCCGCATTGCCAAACACCACGGTTGTTGGAACCGCGCCCGACGCGGTGGCAACGTTCTTTGGCATCCAGAACTGGCCCACGGGCATGGCCGTATTCGACCTGGGCGGCCGCATGCTCGACATTATCCCGATTCCCGGCCACGAGCGGTCGTCCATCGCGCTCTACGACCGCCGCACCGGACTACTCCTCACCGGTGATACGATGTATCCGGGCCGACTCTACGTCGCCGATGGCAGCGCGTTCACGCAGAGCGCCAAGCGTCTCGCCACGTTTGCCGCGGATCACGCAATCGCCCACGTGCTCGGCGCACACATCGAGGAAGCACGCACGGCGTTTCTCGACTATCCCATTGGCACCAAATTCCAGCCCGACGAGCACGCACTCGAACTCACGCGCGGCCAGCTCTTCGAGCTGGACGCAGCACTCTCTCAGATGAACGGGGTTGTCGTGCGCCGAGCGATGCCGGATTTCACGGTGTGGCCAACACGGCCGGCGGTGACCACCGGTGCGCCATAGACAAGGCGCACCGCCGGGGGTCAGTGAAGGGGCGGGGTCATGAGTCTACATCGTGATGGCCGCCGCTTCGTTGCGCCTCGACCGCTTCGCGAAGCGTCTCCATCGGGCCTCGTGCCGGATTGCGTCCGGCACCGGGCAAATCGCGCGTTGCAAGAATGCCGAGTGTACGATAGGCGTTCATGACGACGCCGTCGCACCCGTTTCGCTCCTCCACTCCGATTGTCGGAACAGCAAAGGCTGCTCGGAGCGCTTTTGATTCCTCCGTAGAAAACCCTTGCACTACCGCCGCGTGCACGCCTTCGCCACGCAGTGCCATGGCGGCGGCGAGGTGTTGCTGCATCGAACCCTGAGCTCGCACCAGGTGGGCGCATACGGTAACGCCAGCTTCCCTGAGAACCGCCGCTAGAACTACCACATCCGGGCCCGAACCTTCGAGCTTGATCGCATCTGCTTTTGACTCACGCCAGAGGTGCAACGCCGCTGGAAGCGCGCGTTCAGGAACCAGTCGCTGCGCCTGCATCGGCAGATCGACGATGATGGGCATGTCCGGCGCTCCCCGACGAACCGCGGACGCGTGATGCACCATATGATCGATCGTCACGTCGTCCGTGCCACGGAGTCCCAGCGCGTTGGGGCCCACCGAGTCACCGACAATGAGACCGTCCGCATCGGCTTTGACGGCCAGCGCCGCAAACGCACTGTCGTAGAGGCCCAGCCAGATCATTGGAGCCCGCGAGTCCGCGGTTGCCAGGAGACGGGCAAAATGTTCAGCTGATGACATGGTCTCCCCGGATAGGCAGTGGTCTCCTGATATACTAATTGGAAGGAGCGCCGCCAGCGCCTGGTCCGCCTCCCGTTGTATTCTGCTTCTGGCGATGTGTGTTGTTGTTCACATTTGTTGTTCACATTTGTTGTTCACATTTGTCGTTCACTCTCGACCAACGGATACGTGCATTCAGGCGATCGCGACCACCCGTCAACCGTCGTCTCCCGAAATATGGAAGGGGTGGGGACGTCAGCCACCTTGGCGCTGCTCGAGACGATTCAGCGACGCCGGGCGGAAGGACGTACCGTGTGGGATCTCGGGCTAGGCGAGCCGGTGTTCCCGGCGCCTCCAGCGAGCGTCCGCGCTGCCATCGAAAGTGTCCAGCGGGACGACCTCCGATATGGACCGGTGGCCGGGACGCCCGCGCTACGGGAAAGCATTGCTGCGCGCGCCCGGACTGCTGACGCAAATGGTATGGCCATCGCCGCCGCCAACGTGGTGGTTTCCAATGGTTCAAAGCAGGCGCTGTTCAACGCGTGTTTTGTTCTCTTCGGCGAGGGTGACGAGGTGCTCGTTCCAACGCCGGCGTGGACGAGCTACTATGACATCGTTCGCCTCTCTCGCGCACGTCCGGTGCCCGTGCGTGGCGATCCCCGCGCATCGTTCAAAGTCGACGTGGATCGCCTTGCGGCCGCAGCGTCGCCGCGCACACGCGGTTTGATCCTCAACAACCCCTGCAACCCAACGGGCGCCGTGTATTCACGGCAGGAGCTTACCGACATCCTGCACCTGGCGGATGAACGCGGGTGGTGGATCATCTCGGACGAGATCTATCGCGAGTTCAGTTACGACACGCCGACTACCTCACTTGCGTCGTTGGGCGGCGAATTCAAGCGCCTCGTGGTGACGAATGGCATGTCAAAGGCGTTCGCGATGCCTGGCTGGCGCATCGGATGGTCGATCGCGCCCATCGCGGTAACGCGACTCATCGTATCGCTACAATCGCAGACGACTGCGGGTGCCGGCAACGCCGGGCAGGCGGCGGCAATCGCGGTCCTCCAGGACGAACAGACCGACACATACCTGGCGTCCATCCGGGAAGCGTTTCGGCGGCGGCGTGACTGTGCGATGGACATTCTTCGCGACGTGGATGGACTCGAGATCGTGATGCCGTTGGGCGCGTTCTACTGTTTCTTCAAGACGCCTGCGCGAGGAGAGAATGGTGACGATGCCGGGCGGTTTTGCCAGCGTCTCCTCGATGCACATGATGTGGCCGTTGTCCCTGGTGATGCCTTCGGAACGCCACTCTGGGCGCGTGCGTCCTACTCGGCCCACGATGATTCCGTGCGCGAGGGATTTGGACGTCTCGCGCAGTTTCTCCGTGAATATCCCCCGTCGCTCGGAAGCTGACGTTCGCCGTTTGGGTGCGCGCAAGCCAGATTCAAGGCACAGGAAGCGACTGGAGATATCCAATGAAGATCATGCGCAGCGGCTCGCAGCCATCGGTCAAGGGCCCATCGGACTGGTTTACCGGCACCGTCAGGATTGATCCACTCTTTCCCGTCAATGCTCCGGCGCGGGCGGCGGGCAACGCCGTCACCTTCGAGCCCGGCGCGCGCACAGCGTGGCACACCCACCCACTCGGCCAGGTACTCATCGTTGTCGCAGGTTTGGGCCTGGTGCAGCACGACGAGGGCATTGTCGAGGAAATCCGCCCCGGGGACGTCGTGTGGTTCGCGCCCGGTGAGAAGCATTGGCATGGCGCGTCACCGTCCACGGCAATGACGCACATTGCCATTCAGGAGGTGCTCGACGGAAGCGCCGTAGAGTGGATGGAGCACGTGACCGACATCCAGTATCTGGCTGGCCAATCCTCCACTCCCTAACAGTTTCTCACGCATGCTGACCACCCGTACACTCGGTACCCAGGGCCTCACCGTCTCTGCCATCGGCCTCGGTCTGATGGGAATGTCTCACGCATACGGCGCACCCGAAGAGCGTAGCGAGAGCGAGTCGATTGCCACCATCCATCGCGCCATCGATCTTGGCTGCACTTTTCTCGATACGGCTGAAGCATACGGTCCATTCAACAATGAGGAGTTGCTGGCGCGCGCTCTCAAGAGTGCGGGCGCGCGCGACCGGGTCGTCATCGCCACCAAGTTCGGCTTCACCTTCGACGCGAACGGCGTGATTGCCGGCGTGGACAGCGGCCTGGCGCACATTCGCGAAGCCGTCGAGGGATCGTTGCGCCGTTTGCAGACGGACTACATCGACCTCCTCTATCAGCATCGTGTGGATCCCGCCGTGCCGATCGAGGATGTCGTCGGCACCATGGGCGATCTCGTTCGCGAGGGCAAGGTGCGCTTCCTCGGTCTCTCGGAAGCGGGCGAGCAGACCATCCGTCGAGCGCATGGCGTGCATCCGATATCGGCGCTTCAGAGCGAGTACTCGCTTTGGGAACGGAACCTCGAGCCGCGTATCATCCCGTTGCTGCGGGAACTCGGCATAGGGCTCGTGCCGTTTGCACCGCTCGGTCGCGGCTTTCTCACAGGGGCCGTGAAACGTGCGGAAGAATATCCGGCGAGCGACTTTCGTCGTGGTGATCCGCGCTATCAGGGCGAGAACTTCGACGCCAATGTGAGGGCGGCATCGGCGGTGCGTGATCTTGCTACGGCGAGAGGCGCAGCTCCCGGGCAGGTCGCGCTTGCGTGGCTGCTGCACAAGGGGGCGGACATCGTGCCCATTCCCGGCACCAAACGGCGGCGCTACCTGGAAGAAAATGTCGGCGCGGCGGACCTGTCGCTCACGAATGAGGAAATGGTGGCGCTGGATGCGGCACTCGCGGCAGGGAAGGTGTCCGGACCGCGTTACGGCGAGAAGCAGATGGCGACGGTGGACCGGTGACAATGCCCGACGCGACGGAACCGATCGAGCGTCGCATGGGCGCCGCCGCAGGCTACTCTGATGCGAGGAGCGAGACATAGCGTGACCGCCGTGACGATCCGCCCAGCATCGCCCGCAGACCTGCCAACTCTCGGGCGACTCGCCGCACTCCTCGTCCGATTGCACCACGACTTCGATCCGAAGCGCTTCATCGCCGCTACGCCGCGGACCGAGACTGGATACGGTTCGTTCCTCGGCACGCAGCTTGAGGAATCAAACGTTGTCATCCTCGTCGCGGAGCGTGATTGCGAAGTGCTGGGGTACACCTATGCCAGCACAGAGGGATACGACTACATGTCGTTGCGGGGTCCGGCCGGCGTACTCAACGATATCGTGGTTGACCCGTTGCATCGCGGACAAGGCATTGGCCGGATGCTACTTGATGCCACGCTTGCGGCGCTGCGGATCATGGGTGCGCCGCGAGTCGTCCTCTCGACGGCCGAACGGAACGAGTCCGCGCAGCGTCTCTTTGCGAGCGCGGGATTCCGCCGGACGATGATCGAGATGACTCACGAGCTCGACAACGACCCGCCCAGCGCCTAGGGCCGAAATTGCGTGGCCGCCTGATTCCGCACTCGATACGCGACCAATCGCCGCAACACGCCGCGCGCCGCGCGAACAGGCGATTTCGGACCGGCGACACGCAGATACAGTCGAGTGACATGTGATCGCGATCACACGAGTGCCTTCGTGATTGCGAGTTTGAAACACGGTGTCCGGATATGTGCACAATCTGCGATCTCGTCCTGTACAGGACACGCGAGTACTCGCACGGTGCGAGCTCGGTGTGTTCGCACAGGGGAGGATGCATGTCGAGTCGCGTTCGTAACGTTGCAGCACGAAGCATCGGGCACGGGTATCCGGGGGAATCCACCAGAAGGCACGAGTTGCCAACTGAGCGGGGATCGGCGGCGCCTGGTGTCATCGAGGCGCCGTACGCGCCGGGCCAAGCTGTTCGCGTCGCCGCGACCGACGACGAACGGCACGAGATATTCCGCCTGCGCTATCGCGTGTTCGTGCATGAACAGGGCAAGCGTCGCGCCGGCATGGATGCTCAACGCAAGGAGTTGACAGCGCAGTGGGACCCGTTGTCTGTGCTTTGGTACGCGCACGACGGGATGACCATTGTGGGCACCATGGCGCAGACGATCATCGGACCAGACTTCGACGTATCGCCCATGCCGGCTGCGCTCGAACTGGCCTCCTTTCCGCGCACCGAGTCGTGCAAGGTGGGCTACAGCAGCCGATTCGCCATTGCCCCGGAGCATCGCAGTGCATGGGTGCTCCCGAGCCTGGCGCGAAGCACGTACCGACATGGTCGGGCACTCGGCGCGAAGTTCGACATCATGTTGACCAATCCCGGTCTCGTACCCCTCTTTGAGCGGCTCGGGTACGTTCGCTACACCGCGTCAGGGTTTCATGGCAGCGACCATGGCCTTCTGCTCCCGATGGTGCTTCCTGCCTCGGATCACCAGCATCTGCGCAACACGCGCTCAGCCTGCCTGCCCGCCGCATCGGCCTTTCCTGATGAGCCGCAGTGGGGGGAATGGCTGCGGAACACGCACCCGATCATCAACACGTACTACGGGTCGGAGTTGGAGGATCGACGCAGCACCGAGTCGCTCGCGCGGCAGATGTCACTTCCAGTCACGCTCGTTGCGTCCCTGCGAACGGCGAGTTTCATCCACCGGTTTCCCGCGGGCACGCCATTGGTGTTGGCGGGAGATCGCGTGACGTGCGGATACTTCGTCATCGAAGGCCGCATCGCCCAGAAGCAGCGGTCTGTAGATGCCGACTGGCAATCCCAAAGCGCACCCGACGGCGTTCCATTCGCTGATTCGGCAATGTGGTGTGAGACCGATGTCGAGGTCCTTTGCGTGCCCACGGCCATGCTTGCGCGCGCGAAGCGCCGCCACCCCGAACTCGCGGCACAATTGGACGAGCTCATGCAAATGCCTCGATAGCGTGAACCGCTATCGCCGGGAGGTTTCGCGATCTGCCGACGCCATAAGTTTATCAACCACGTTGTCGGGCTTGCTTGACGCGCGAGCAACTTTGCGCGCTTTTCTCGCCGTCCGATTTCTTCATGCCGCCAACGTGGAGCTCAGATGGCCGACGTCATTGCCGCGCTGTTGCATGAGCTCCTCGCGTTCGCGCACGCCCGTGCATCCACGATTGCCTCGTCCGCACTCGCGGATGCATCGACACTTGCCGATGCACTGCACACCGGCGCGCCAACCGACGACCTCGCACTGAGGCTCCAGCAGTTCCGCGACGCGATTGCCGCTGGTGATGTCGCGGTCCAACCAGCGGTAGTGGCTGTGCAGGGCTTTGCGACGGACGCAACAGGTGCGGTGCAGCAGCTCGCTACCGAACTCGCTGCTGCGAACTTCGACCTTCCCGCCGCCGAACGCGCTGGTGTACAACTGGCGAAGGCGGCAGCGGCACTCGATGCGGCGATTGCGAGTATTGCCGCCGCGGTAGGCGACATGGCAGATCCCGTGGTCGCCAATCGTCGACCGGACGTCCGCGACGCGATCGTCGGCATCAAGGAACCATGGGTCAGCGCGCTACGCGGACTCGGCGGAGCCGGAAGTTCCTTCGATGCGCTTGCGTTACAGTTGCTCGGAATTCCAGGAGCGGCGAGTCAACTTGCGTCCCGATTTGTGCGCGACACTGCCGCCGGTGAAATTGCGTTCGCGTACAGTGCCGTGGGGGAGCGAGCACCGGTGGCCGCGATGCCGGTGTTCACGGTGGACGAAGCATCACTCACGGCATTCGTGCGCTTTGGTGCAGATCCGGCGGTTGGGGTGCGCGCCAACGCGGTGATCCGCACGGGACTGCGCAGCGATGGCCTGCTCGAGCAGATCATCCCGGCGTCGGCGCCAAGCGCCAAGGGTGAGGCCACGACGATTCAGCTGGACACCGCGAGGGGGTTGTCGCTCGGCAGCGGCTTCAGCCCTCGCGTGATGTTGCCATTCGAGTTCTCACTGCCAGGTATCCAGGTACATGACGTGGCGCTGGCGGTGGGCTCGTCCGCTGCAGGCGACGCGCAGCTCGAACTCACCACGACGATTGCGGGCTCCCTGGGCGGCGTGATGTCGATGCTCGTGGAAGGTGGCGGCGTGCGCATCGGCCTCGTTGCCTCGGCCGGTGCCGGCGTCCTGCCCATTACCGTGACGCCGCGGTTCCCGGACGCGGCGGGCGTCACCGTGGATGCAGGGATCGTACGGGGCGGTGGATATCTCTATCACAAGAATAACGAATACGGTGGCGTACTCGACCTGCGCCTCGGCACCATCGCGATCACGGCGATCGGATTCGTGGGCACGAACCCATTTTCGCTGGTAATCGTGATCGGCGTGCAGTTCATGCCGGCCATCGAGTTGAGTTTCGGTTTCACACTCAACGGCGTGGGAGGCTTGCTCGCGGTGCAGCGCCGCATCGACTCCGGCGCGTTGCGGCGCGCGATTGTCGGACACTCGGCAGACACGATTCTCTTTCCGGACGACCCGGTTGCGAACGCACCGAAGATCCTCGACACGCTGCACGAGATCTTCCCGTTCCAGGAAGGTGGATTCGTCATCGGCCCTATCGCGAAACTTGGCTGGGGCTCGCAAGCGAAGTTGGTGACGGCGAAGCTCGGGATCGCGCTCAGCTTGCCCGATCCCAAGCTGGTGTTGCTTGGATCCTTCCGGGTTGCGGTGCCGAGCGTGGAAGTGCCACGAGAGTTGTGCATCGTGGACCTGAACGCGGAACTCTACGGCGAACTCACCGTCGACTATTTCGTCCTCATCGTCGGGCTCACGGATTCCAAGGTGGCCGAGTACGTGATCAGCGGCGATGTCGGCTTGCTCGTGGCATGGGGCTCGTCGCCCGAGATCGCGATCAGCATCGGCGGTTTTCATCCGCATTACACGCCGCCGGCGCTCCTTACCGGGCTGCGCCGCATCGCGATTGACATCTCGCCGGCGGTGTTCGTCACGCTGCACGCGGAAGGGTATCTCGCGATCACGTCGAACACCGTTCAGTTCGGGGCGCAGGTGCGCCTCATCGCGGACATCGGGATCGCGAGTGGCGAGGCGTGGGTTGGTCTCGATGCGTTGTTCCGATGGGCGCCCACGTTCCACTTCGAAGTGGACGTGAGCGCCGGGCTCGCGCTGAAAGTCCTCGGCCACACATTCGCCGGTGTGGACTTTTCCGGGCATCTCGAAGGCGTCACGCCGTGGCGGCTTCAGGGAACGGCGACGCTCGATGTCTGGTTCCTCCCTACCGTGCACTTCGACGTCGGCCCCTTCGAGTGGGGTTCGACCAACCCGGATGTGCCGGCGTCCGTGTCGCCACTACAGATAGTCGTCGATGCCCTCGCATCGGGTGACGCATGGCGGCCGCAGCTACCCGGTGGCTTCGATGCCGTCGTGCGGCTCATCAAGGACGACGTGACGCCCTTGCTTGTGCATCCGCTCGGCGCGCTGGAGGTGAAGCAGATCAAGGTACCGCTCGAAACGGCCATCGAGCGCGTGGGTCGCAGCCCGGTTACTGCGCATCGCGTGAACTTCGCCAATCCGAAGGTGGGGGCGCTTCCCGCGGCGGCCGTTTCTCATGTTACGGAGCGTTTTGCACCAGCGGATTTCCTCACCCTCACGGACGATCAGCGGTTGTCCCGCCAAAGCTTCGAGGAATTTCCGGCGGGCGCGCGTATTGCCGCATCGGCCGCGCCGACGAATGGACCGGGGGTCGATGCCCTCTATGAATGGGAGACGATCTTCCCCCATGAACCGGCGCTCGGAAGCAAGCGTTACGGCCAGAAGTTCAACGGCATGGCCGCTGTAGCCCTTCGCAGTGGCGCCGTTGCGAAAGCCGCGCGGCAGCGCGCGAACCCATATCTCTCGACGCCGGATCCCGTGGAGCTCAGCAATCCAGGACAAGTGGAAATTCGCCGCCGTGACGACCTTGCGGCGGTGGCTGGCGCTGCGGGACTCATGACGACCACAGCTGCATCGCATCTCGTGAGCACGCTCGTGGATGCGGGCGCCGAGAGCAATGCGTTCGAGTTGGTCAGTGCGGGAGTACTGGCATGAGCGGCTCACTGTCGGGGCTCACGACATTCGTCAAGGATGCCTTTGCCGTCTCGTTGGCGGATTTGTACGTCCCAGAGAACATCGTCATCGGCGAGTACACCTTCCTTCCGTGGGTGCGCACCGGCGTGGTAGCCGGTGTGACGCAGGCGCGCGGCGCTGTACGAGCCGAGGTGACCGTGTCGCTCGATGTGCAGGATGATGCAGCCGGCTCGGTGCCGGTGGCGCGAACGCTCACCGTGCGCGGGCCCGGCGACGTGCTTGGTTTCGACCTCTCGCAAATCGTGCGTCGCTATCCGGTACCCGGAACACCGAATGCGGAAGACACCTTTTTCGCGCACGTCGAGTTCGATCGCCCGGACTTCCCCTGGATGTTCACGCCGTTCGCGCCGGTTGCCGATCGTCTCGAACCGTGGCTTGCGCTGGTGGTCCTCGAACTGGCGCATGCTGACATCCGACCCGGTGGCACGCGCGCTGACGGCGCGCCGCTGCCAGCCACCGTGCGGACGCGGCACGCGGAGCTTCAGCCCCTGGACGAATCCTGGGCGTGGGCGCATGCGCAGGTGATTGGGGGACCAGCATCGGGACCTCCGGTGGCGTCGCGGTTGTCGGAGAGTTTTGCGCCCGTGAACCTCTCTCGTCTGATCTGCCCACGACAGCTCGCGCCGAATACTCGCTACGTGGCCTGCATCGTCCCGGCCTTCTTGCCGGGCGTACAGGCGGCGCTTGGCAATGCGCCGGGCAACTCCCTGGCACCCGCGTGGACGCGGGCGGCGGGCGATGACGAAAACGAGATCACGTTGCCCGTGTTCGACCATTGGAGCTTTGGCACCACGGCAGATGGCGATTTCTGGTCGCTCGCCAAGAAGATCGCGGGCATTCCCGCTCCGTGGAATGTGGGGCGCCGGATCATCGACACCTCGCGACCGGGGGGCGATATCCCCGAGCTCACTGATGATGAGCCGGGCCGAGTACAGGTGATTCGCTGTGCACTCACCGCGCCGTCCACCGCAGCGAAACCTGCCGATGCGCCTGATGATGCCGACACGTGGGGTGACACACCGACAGCCGCGCTTGAAACACAGTTGAACCTGCCCGACGTGTTGGCGGCCGACTTCGGCGGCGACGCCAACCTGCCAATCGTCGGCCCGCGCATCTATGCGCGCTTTCAGCGCGCGCAGAACCGCGTGGCGCGTGCGTTCCTTCACGACGACTGGTTTCACGAACTCAACCTCGTGCCAACGAATCGCGTGATCGCAGGTATCGGCACGCGCGTGGTACAGAAGGACCGCGAGCAACTGCTGCAGGCCGCCTGGGCACAGGTGGGCGCGATCGACAATGCTAACCGTGACATCAGGCGCGCCCAGGCAGCTCGCTATGTTGGCGAGTCGCTTCACGTTCGACATTTTTCCGCGCTTCCTCTCGGGCAGCTCGCGCAACTTACGCGGGCGGTGCAGGGGAAGATTCGCGTGGATGGCGGGACGGCAACGATGCTTGGCACGGCGGCGCGGAGCGCCACCGCGCCGGCCGCACTCACCGGTGCCTTCCGACGCGCGACACGCTTGCGTGGCCCCATCGCACGTTACCTCGACGCTGCAACGCGCGTAACGATGAGCAACATCGTCGGTTTCGCGGCCATCCGCGACCTTCGACGGGAGTACGTGGAGCCCGACGGTATCGTCTCGCTGTCGGCGAAGGCGCTCACCGGCATTTCCGCCGAGACGGCTGCCCGCGTGCTGGACGTGGCGGTCGATGTGGCACTGGTGGCGGCCGCGGTGCACACGGCCCGATTCGCCTCGCTCGCCAGTTCGATGGACGTGTTGCTCTCTCCGCCGGCCACATGGCGGCCTCGGAGCGCCACGCTGGATATCGGCGGTGTAGTGGCCGCCCAGGTGTTGACGTCACTGCACGCGATGATGCCGACGCGCATCACCTCGCAACCATCTCGGGCGGATGCTCTCGGCACATTGTTCGAAGGCCTCGCGAACAGCCGAACACCGGCCGCCGCCAGTGCACGGGAGAGTATCACCAACATTGGGAGGCGTTTGCCGGTGCGTGTACTCGCACGGTCGGCGCGCGCGCCTGCCGTTCGGTTCGACGCTGCGGCATCGGTTCTACTGTCAACGACTATTGCTCAATCGCGTGCAGTGGAGTCGGATGTACTTTCAGCGGCACTGTCGGCGTTCGCGCTCGGAATTGGCGCCACCGATCTTCCGCGGACGGCGTCGCGGCCACCGCTCACAGTGGAGCGCACATCGCTGCTGGAGGCAATCCATCCAAAGAACACCGTTACGGCGCACGTGAAGGCCCGCTTCGCGGCTCGGCCGTCGTGGTTGCCGCCGGACTGGTTCGACGATGGCATGGTGCGCCCGATCATGGCCGCGCCGTCGTTCATCGTACCGATGTATGAACGTCTCGACGCCTATGATCGTGACTGGCTCGTGCCCGGCCTGAGCAAGATTCCGCAGAATGATTTCGTCACGCTGCTCGAGACCAACCCGAAGTTCACCGAAGCATTCCTGGCGGGCCTGTCGGACGAGATGGGACGCGAGTTGCTGTTCAAAGGCTATCCCACCGACCAACGGGGTACATACTTCCGTCGCTTCTGGACTGCGGAAACGGACGAGCTCGCGCAGGACCTGCATCGGTTCACCCCCACGCCGCTCGGCACGCATGTGAAGTCCGCGGAAGGTGGAGTGGGCCGCCTGGTGCTCGTGGTGCGCGGAGAACTCGTGAAACGCTATCCTGACCTGATGGCGATGGGACTGCACTCCATTCCGCCCGTCGTGGGACATCCAACCTTCATCGATCCGGAGAGCCCATTCGGGCCTGCCATCGCGCCGGTCCTCTTCCACGCCTTTCTCGCACCGGACATCCTCCTCATAGGATTCGACCTCACCGAAGCCGACCTTGTGCCAGACCGCTGGTGGTTCGTGCTGGCCGAACATCCAACGGCGCCACGATTTGGCCTCCAGGACGGCGTGTTGCCGCCGGTCGGCGCCCACGCGGGGGCATTCGGAAAGGCCATTCTCCGCGATCCAATCCGCGCGGCATACGAGGCGAGTCGCCTCGTCGCGCCTGCCCGCGTCGGAGGCTGAGCGATGCCCACAGAATTCAACGTCCTCCGCAACGTGCGAAGCCAGGTTGCGCAGGCGCTCGATCAGCGAGAGAAACTTCTCGTCAGCAGCGCCTCGCTTGCCGCGCAAGTTGCAGCCTTCGAGCAACAGGCAGCAGAAGCAGCGGCGGTCGGCAATCAGCGCGCGGCGGCGGCCGCGCGTGCGCGCGCCGACGCGGCACAGAAGAAGCGCGAATCCGCTGCCGAAAAGGTTGTCGGCATCGACCAGCGTGTCGACGAGCAGTTGGGTCGTCTGGTGGATTTGATTGACCCGTGTGACGCCGAGGCTGACGTGCCGCTCGCACTCTTCCCGGTGCGACTTGAGACGCGCTATACCGACGACGGCGCCAGTGTGCGCATCCGCATCTTTCCGGATGACATCCATGTGGACCAGCTCGACCGTGGCCTTACAGGCGACGAGCAGGCGGCCGCGCGCGACTACTGGGGCACCATCTGGTCGACGGATGACACGGAGGTCAATGCTACTGCGTTTCGCGAACTTAGCGCCCGCGTGCACGCAAGTCGCGCGGCGTGGGTTGCCGATGCCATGACACCGACCAACGTGGCCGACGCCGGACCTGACACGGCACCCGCGTTTCCCGATGTCAACGCGCGTGCGCGGCGACCGGCTGTGGCGCGCCTGTTGCCCGACCGCTTCGCCGCCGTGGCGTTGCAGGACGGCGTGCGTAGCACAGCGACTGGTGCGGTGATCGCTCCGGAACTCGGCGTTGGACTGCTCTCCGATGACGGGACGGCGCTCATCGAAGGCCTCGACGGATTGAAGGTCAGCGCCGGAACGGAGTGGCTCTACGACTATGACATCGCCGTGCAAAAGGGGATGGGCATCACCCTTCCGCTCGCGAAGCCTGGGGCGCCTGTCGATCAGCTGTTCGTGTTTGGGGTGCGCTCCTCACTGGACGCGGCCCGCGGGCAGGTGGCACTCGAGGACTTGTTGCGCGGACACCGCTATGCACGCGGACTGGCGGTGGTGCCACAAGGTACACCTACCAACAACACCGAGAGCGACCGCGCCGCGTGGCAGGGGAAGGCCTCGACCCAATCGATTGGTCGAGTTCCTGCCGCACCACCCGCGGCTGGGACCAATGCAGCGGTCATTGCGCAGGCCTTCGGCATTGATCCGCTCGTGCTCGCAAACATTGATCATGCGAATGAGCGCGAGCAACCGGAGGCGCACGGGATGAATGTGGCGCTCTGGTGGCCGAGCTGGGGCACCATGCTCGACTCGGTGACCACGGGCGTGAGCGGCGCCCGACTCAGCGACGCCACGCGAGAAGGCGTTCGCTCCTTCTTCAATGAGTCGGTGCGCGGTCGCGGGCCGGTGCCGGCGCTGCGCGTTGGAAACCAGCCCTATGGAATTCTTCCTGTGGGCAGCACTGACACACTCTGGCGCGCTCACCGCCTTGACGCGCTCGAAGGTACACTGCTCGATTTCCTGCGACGCGTACGCAAGGCGTGGCGGGTGAGCCTCTCCAACGTGCCGCGTGTGGACGATGCCGGCGCGAAGATCGACGACACAATGCTGGAGATCCTCGGCACCAATCCCGTCGCGCAGGCGTTGCGCGTCCGCTCCGTGCTGCCGAGCGACTTTCCCGCCATCGTGAGCGATGCGACCGGTGCACCGCAGGACCTTCAGGAGCTCGAGCGGATCATCGGCCAGCTGGTTCTTTCGGAAGTCATCGCGAATCTTTCCTTCGCGCATCCGGCCGGTTCGCTCGCAAAGGACAGCAGGCCGTTGCCACTTCCTCTTGTGCATGCGACTGATCCTGCGTTTATCGATGCGCTCATCAGTGGTGGCAGGCGTGCCGGCGCGGCGAGCGTGCTCCAGGTCCTCCTGGAACTCGCGTGGAGTGCATCGGATACTGCGCTGACGCAGGCCTCGCCTCCGGCGCTGGTGCCATCGTTGGCGCAGAGTGCCTCGGTGCTGCCTGCGGCGCTACGCGACACCGTCGTGTCGCTCGCGGACCGGGCGGATGCCGTGCCTGCTGCTACGTGGCACGCGACGGCCAATCTTGTCGCGGCGCAGGTCGGAGAAGCGGGTGCCACTGTGCTTGCGCAGCACGCACCCATCCCGGCGCTGCGTACGTCGCTCGGGGAACTGGCGATAGGCACCAGTTCCTCCGCAGCCCTGAATGAGCTCGCCCCGCTTGCCCTTGGCGCGTGGCTGCGGGCGCAGGCCCGCCACGCGGAGCTCCGCGATGCACTGCTAACGCTTCGCGACATCGGCTCGGACACCGCCGCGCTCGACGCACGCCGAATTCTCGTCGCGGAAACGCTCGACCTGGCGTCGCATCGGCTGGATGCATGGATCACCGGCATTGTGGAGCGCCGGCGCGCCCTGTTGCGCACGCAGCAACCCACCGGTGTGATGATTGGCGCCTACGGTTACGTGGAGAAATTGGCGCGTGGCGGTGGCGCATCGCGTGACGGCGGATACATCCACGCGCCGAGCCTCGCGCAGGCAGCCACGGCTGGCATGCTACGCAATGCGTATCTCACGCACAACGCCGACGCTGGGGGAACAGGAGCGTTTGCCGTTGACCTGTCGAGCACGCGGGTTCGCGTAGCGCTGGACCTGCTCGAGGGACTGCGACAGGGACAGACACTCAGCGCTCTCCTCGGGTATCGCATCGAGCGCTCCCTGCACGAGCGCAGGCTCGACCGGCTCGCGCTGTCGTTGCGCGCGCTTGCACCCCTGATAGACGGGCAACTCACGGCACGCGCTGACGTCGTACCACCGGAAGCAACGGAAGCTGTAGCGGCGTCCAACGTGGTGGACGGACTTCGATTGATTGCGTTGTTCAAATCATCACCGGCCACTGTGCTCGCGGCGCTCGACTCGGCGCCGCTGAACAATCCCTTCATTGCGCCGGGTGACTGGCCGAAGCTCACCGGCGCAGAGCAGTCAGCGGTTGCTGCCGCAATCGCGAGTGCCGACGATGCGCGCGATGCGTACGCGGATCTCGTGCTCGCCGAAGGTGTGCATCAGCTCGTGCAGGGCAACACCGGCCGTGCCGTCGCCGCGCTCGACGCGGGAGGGAGCGGCGAGTCACCACTCATCGAGCCCACGGTGGTGCAGACGCCCACGCAAGGCATTCCGCTCACACATCGACTGATGGTCATTGCCGACGGCGACGGCGTCGAGTGGAATACGGCGCGACCGCGTGCGAAGGCTGAGCCGCGGTTGGAGCGGTGGGCGGCGGGGCGACTCGGCGCATCGACGGACGTGGTCGTGCACGTGGCGGCCGACGGAGCGCGGACGATGCTGGACAGCGCTGGCTTTTGTGCGCTGGACCTCGTCTTCGAGTCGGCGAGCCGGGTGCGATGCGAGCAGGCCATTCGGGCCAACATCCCCGGCATTCCCACAGACGAGCCATTCGTGCGTGAACGCGATCCGGCGTGGCCCGCGTCGTTGCGCACCGTATTCGAGATTGTGGAGCTGGCAGCGTCGCTTCGGGAGTTGGTTGTGCGCGCACGCATCGCCAATCCGTCGGACTTTGCGCGCGCCAGTGACGCACCCGGGCGCACCGTGTCTGATGCCGAGCTGGCAATAGTGCGCGCCCGTGCCATGGACGCGCGCGACGGACTAGCGGCGGCTGCGGCTGCACTCGCCGCCGCCCTGATTGCGAATCCGAACGACGATGCTGCCCTCTCGACCGCACTGGAGGGTGTGGCCGGGTTTGGTGTTGCCACTCCGCGCGCGGCGGGCGAGCTCACGACGACGGCGACACTTCTGCTGGCCGAGTCGCAGCGGCGCCTCGAGGTGGCGGATACGGCGCTCGCCAATACGTTCGACGCGCGCGCCGCGGGGATCATCGGTCAGGCCATCTTCGGCGATGGCTTCTGGATGATTCCTGCAATGACCGCTGCCCCCACCACGGACCTGTTCCGGCGTGCCCTCGACGCCGGCGCGGTTGACGCCACTGGTAGCGCCATACGGCGCTTTGTGCGGGATGTCGCATCAGTTCGCGACCCAGTGGCGCGATGTGCCGAGACGCTTCTGCTGGGCGACGCGCTCGGGCGTCGTGCTCAAATGCTCGTGGCGCAACTCGCCGCGCCCGGTACTCCCGGTACCAACCGGTGGATCGGAGGCGCGCTTGATCCTTCCGAGCCCACTCCCGATGCCCCGGTAACGGCATTGTTGTTCGAGGCGCCGCCTGGATACGACGGGACATCTGATGACGCGGTGCTCGTCATCGACCAATGGGTGGACGTCGTAGCTCAGAGGGCGCGACGCGGCGAGGGTGTGGAGACGGTGATCGATGAACGTCTCGTATCGGGACTTGCGGTGAATGCACCGGCGGCGTCCGCGCGGGCACCCCAGGCCATCCTGCTTGCTGTCTCACCTGACGGCAACCGATGGACGACCGACAGCGTGCTTGAAACGCTGATCGACACAATCGAGCTGGCCAAACTGCGCGCGGTCACGCTGGAGCGCACCACCGGCGCGGCGAGGGTACTGCCAGCGTTGTACGAGCAGAGTTGGTCGCTTCAGGGCGAACCTGCACTCGACCTGCGCTTCGTGAAGCAGAACGCCGTGGTGTCCGCAACGCTGCAGTACGTCAAGGAGTCCCAGCCGTGACCGACTTCACCTCTGCCGTGATCAACCGCCCGCTGCCCCAGTCCCTCGAGGCGCTCGCCCTGGGGAGCATGCCGGCAGCGTACACCAGGCTCGAGCCGCAATCAATCTCTGGCGACCCCACCCCGGGCCTCGAAGCGCGCGTGCACGACCCGTTATGGATGATCGCACGCCAATGGCAGCTCGGTGAGTTTCATGCCGAAGACGTCGGTACGCCTGTCTCAGTCCAGGTGCTGAGTACGTCCAATCGCGCGAGCGCGTGGCAGCCCGGCGATCCATCGGCGAATCGCACGGCACGTGCCTTGGCTCAAGACCATATCCTCGATCCACTTGTGGAGCGGGAGCCGAGCCCATTGGAGGGCCCGGGATTGCGACAGCGCGCGGAGGCCGGCTCGCAACTGATCGACGACCTGCTCGACGCAAGCATCGGGGGCGTTGCGGATGCGCTAGTTGCCGCATGCCCTTTGTTGCTCACTGGCGACCCCGATCCATTCGACGCGCAGGGACCTCGACTACAAGCCCTGCTGTCCGGTCGTGTCCCCGACGCCGAACAGGCCGCGCTCGATCTCGAAGCCGCCGGTGGTGCGGCTCCAGCGTGGCTCGGAGGCGCCGGAGATGTTGCAGGGGCTCTCGCGGTAGCGACGGAATGGCTCGCCTGGTACCGCGGTTCGGTCGCTCCGCTCCGGGATCCCGATGCAGACAGCTGGATCGATGAACGCCTCGAATATCGTTTCAGCGTGCGTGTGGACCGCGCCGATGGTGACGTGACTCTTCGCGCGCCGTCATTCGAGGGTGGTCGCGTGGATTGGCACGTGTTCGATAGAGACGATGATCCGAACCATCCCGTGGTCACGCCAGATGTGCCACGTGACGTATCGAACGAGGAACGCGAAGTCTCGCTCGTTGCCAGTCCGCTTCGCTTTGCCGGAATGCCCTCGGATCGGTACTGGCAGTTCGAGAACGGGGCGGTGAACCTCGGTATGCTCGAGACTCAGCCGCACGACCTGGCGCGTCTCTGCCTCGCCGAGTTCGCGATGATCTACGGCAATGACTGGCTCGTCGTCCCGCTCGATGTTGACGCCGCGTCCATGACGCAGGTGCGAACCGTGTCGTACACCAACACGTTTGGCGAGCGTATCCGCGTGGACCCACCTGCCGACGCGGACCGAACGGGCCGGTTTCGCATGTATCGCATCACCACCCCTGATGGCGTTGGCGAAGTGGATGGGCTGTTCACGCCGCCGACCATGCCGTCCGTGCACGAAGGTCGTGCGCTCGAGGATGTCCTGTTTCTTCGCGACGAGGTCGCGGCGATGGGTTGGGCGGTGGAGCGCGTGATCCAGGGTCCAAGCGGCGACGCTCGCAATCGCGGTGATGAGCCTCGGCCAGTGCCGCCGGTGCCGCGCTCCGACGCCGGTGCGGAGCTGGACTACGTCCTGGAAACAGAGGTGCCGGACCACTGGATTCCGCTGGTTCCCGTATCAGTTGGAGTCGGCGCCGTTGCATTGCGAAAGGGCGCCATGCTGAAGGATGGTGCCCCGGTATTGGCGCGCGGCCTGATCCTCAGGCCCACTCCCCTAACGCTCCGTGATGAGGAGCTCGCGCGTGAGGGTGTGCGAGTGCGTCGCGTTCCGGCGCTTGCCCGTCGCGCAGATGGAAGTTTCGAGCGATGGATCGGACGGCGCGTGTCCGTGGGCCGCGGCGAGGGAGTGAGCGGGCTTGGCTTTGACTGGGCCATTCCCCGTGTGAATGGAGGCTGAACATTACGGAGCGGATCCACCCTTGCCACGGTCTGCCGCCTTGGCGCCGCCTAGCGCAAAAACGATGATCTCATCGCCCTTGCCGAACACGTCGCCGTCACCGCCGGCCGCGATGGCTACGAATTGCCGGCCGCCAACCGCATAGGTCATCGGCGTCGCCTTGCCGCCCGCGGGCAACGGTGCGGACCACAACTCGCGACCTGTGTCGATATCGAACGCGCGCATTCGCCGGTCGATCGTCGCTCCGATGAACACCACGCCTCCAGCGGTGACGATCGGCCCCCCGAGATTGGGTGAGCCGAGAGGGCCTTCGGTCGCGGAGTTGACTTGCGCGCCGGTGGCGGCGGTGCTCGCCGCGCCGAATGGACTGGGATGCGACGGTTCCTCGCCACCAGAGCGGCCGGGAGCGGCGCGACCGCCGAGCGAACCCGGCGTACCAAGTGGCACGCGCCACGCGATGGTTCCAGTCTGGACATTCACCGCGACGAGCGCTCCAAACGGAGGCGGGGTGCATGGCACGCCAACGGGTGAGAGAAGTATGCGCCGACGCATGATGTACGGTGTGCCCCGCATGGGCGCGTATTCCCAACCCGCCTCGTGTCGTCCATCGAACCCGTCGCGTCGAATGAGTTGGACGACGGCAGCAATGTCATTTACTGGCACGATGGCCAGTTGGCGAACAGGATCGAACGCGACACCACCCCAGTGCGCGCCGCCGATGTTCGAAGGCGTCGCGAGCGTCCCCTCGAGGCTCGGGGGCGTGAAGATCCCATCATGCCGGAGCGCAGCGATGGTTGCACGGCACGCGGCACGGTCGGCGGAGTCCACACCGAAGACATGTTCCGTGTCTCTCCGCATCGGCACAAGCGGCGGAAGTGTGGAGAACGGCTGTGTGAGTGACGCGACCTCTCCTGGAACCGTGCTGGCCGGAACCGATCGCTCTTCGACAGGGACAATCGGGCGTCCTGTTTCCCGATCCAGCACGAATAGCATGCCTGTCTTCGTGGCCTGTAGCACGGCGGCGATATCGTGACCGTCGTGCCGGACGGTCACGAGCGCTGGAGGCGACGCGTTGTCATAGTCCCAGAGATCGTGATGCACGGTTTGGAACGACCATACCAGCGCGCCAGTTTTTGCGTTCAGCGCGACGATCGAATTGGCATGGCGGTTGTCGCCCAGACGCTCGCCGCCGTAGTAGTCGGGGCTCGGGCTCGACGTGGGCACGAAAACGAGACCGCGCGCAGTGTCGGCGGCGATGACGCTCCACGCATTTGCGGCGCCTGTTCTATGGGCACGTTCGCCGCGCCATGAGGCGTATGCCGGGTCGCTTGCCTCCTGCGGCACAGGGTCGAATGTCCAGCGAAGCGCGCCAGTACGTGCATCGTAGCCGCGCACCTCTCCGCTGGCAGCGTCTGTTCGGTTGTTGTCGGCAACGGCAGAGCCAACCACCAGCATGTCACCGATCACCGCGGGCGGGGAGGTGACTTCGTATTCCTCGAACTCGAACGGTGCATTCCGCAGCGCGCGGCGCAGATCCACTGCGCCGCCATCGCCAAAGGCAGAACAGGTACCGCCGTCGTTCGCATCCAGTGAGATGAGCCGAGCGTCCACCGTAGCCAGAATGATGCGCCTGCGGCAGCGCGCTGTGATCGGCGTGGATCCATCCACCCAGTAGCTGACGCCCCGGTTCGCGAAGTCGCCGAACTTTGCAGCGCGCGGAACGCCGGCGTTGTAACGCCAACGTTCCCTGCCTGTGGCGGCGTCGAGCGCGAACACGCGGCCGATCGCCGTGCTGGCATACATGACGCCATCAATCACCAGTGGCGTAGCCTCGAACGAGGTGCGTCGCGCCGTTGCGAAGTCGGGGCCGGCCTCGCCCGTGCTGAATCGCCACGCCACCTCGAGAGTCGCCACGGTGTTCTTCCCAATCTGCGCGAGCGGCGAGTATCGGGACCCGCCGGGGTCGCCCCCATAGCTGCTCCAGTCGCGCGAGGTCGTAGTCGGCGATGGAGCGGGCCGGCTCCCGTGCTGCGCGGCTGCGGCAGGCGTCAACAACAGTGGGAACAGGAGCGAGAGGTGACGCAACGAAATCGAGCGAGCGAGCATAGGACCCTCGAGAGGTGATGCGCGCAATGTCGCGGCGTCTGCGCCAATGGTCCACGATTCCGGGACGGGCGGGAGGACCGCGGGATGAGCGGGACGATTGAGAGGTGGGTCATCACGGGCGCATTTGTCCCTCATATGTCCCGCTGGTCCCGTCGGGTCGCCACGGCGCTGCGCGCACGCTATCGTCTACTCATGCTGGTCTCGCACTCGGGCACCGTGGTACGACCTCGCACGCGTCTCCAGGGCGTCATGCTTTGGCGGGCCATTGTCGCGGGGCTCGTGGCGATCTTCCTCATTCGCCTGGCGTACTACACCCTGCGCGACGTATCGGCGGGAATGGCCGTCCACTTCCCGATGCGACTGTTCGAAGAGGTGACAGGCGCGGTACTCGCGGCGGTTCCGGTTGCCGCACTGGTGTGGCTCGTGCGCCGCGTACCGTTTGCTCGCGACGAATGGAGCCCTGTCGCTTTCGTGTACACGGCGAGTTTCGTCATCTTCACGATGGTGCACACGGCGGCGATGATCACCGTCCGTGCCGCGCTTGCGCCGGTGTTCGGGTTCAGTGGGTACGCGTACGGATTCCACGCCGCGCGCTTCGGGTACGAGGCGGCCAACGACCTCATCCCCTTCGTCGCAATCGTGGCCTTGCTCCAATTGGCCGACAGTCTGTTGGCGTATCGCGAACGCGAGCGGCACGCGGATGAACTCGAGCGTACCCTGCTGCGGGCGGAGTTGAGCAACTTGCGCCTGCAACTGCAGCCGCACTTCCTGTTCAACGCACTGAATACCATCTCGGCCACGATGTACGAAGACGTCGCGGCCGCAGACGTACAGTTGGGCCAGCTCGCCGAGTTGCTCCGCACGTCACTACGCACCACACACGCACACGAGGTTCCGCTGCGCGATGAACTGCACTTGCTCGCGCAATATCTCGAGTTGATGCGTGCACGGTTTGGCGAAAGTCTGCGGATTGTTGTGGACGCGAACCCTGATATTGGCGACCTGCTGGTTCCGTCAATGGTGTTGCAGCCACTCGTCGAGAACGCCGTGCGTCATGGCGGTATCTCGCGCATCGGTCGAGGATGCGTTGTCATTGCTATCGGGCTCGATGTCGCGTCGACGCCATCGCCGGTGCTTGTCTTGCGCGTGCACGACGACGGACCACCCGGGAAGAACTCGGGCGACCCAGTTGTTGGGGGCGGGACCGGACTTTCCGCTACGGCGCGCCGGCTGCGGCTGCTCTACGGCGACGCGCAGTCTCTCCATGCTGGTCCCGCGCCGGATGGTGGCTTCGATGCCGTCGTGCGCATCCCCGCGCGCGTGGAACGATCGCTCACGGACGGATCGGAGGTCGGGCGGAGCGGTGATGGAACGGCGGCTGCCATGGGGCGCGACGCGACTCGAGTGCTCTCGCACGGCTGGACATGACGTTGCGCATACTGATCGCGGATGACGAGGCGCCGGCGCGCCGCAAGATGGCACGCCTGCTCGACGCGATGGACGACGTACTCGTCGTCGGGGAGGCGACCTCGGGAGCGGAGGCGGTGGAGCGCATCGATTCACTCGCGCCCGACCTCGTGCTGCTCGACATTCAGATGCCGCTGCTCGATGGCTTCGACGTCATTGCAACCGTGGGAGTGGATGCCATGCCGGCCGTTGTGTTTGTGACGGCATATGACGAATACGCACTCCGCGCATTTGATGTGCGCGCACTCGACTACCTCCTCAAGCCTGTTGTGCCGGATCGCCTTCGCGACGCGATCGAGCGCGCCCGCTCTCAATGCGCGCGCGCGCCCGGCAACAGCAAGGGCGTGACGGCGCAGCGAACGGCGGACTTCGCAACGCTGATTGCCGGCCGGCACCTCCGACGATTGTTGGTGCATGACGACGCCGGGGCGCAACTCCTGCCCGTCGACGCGATCGAGTTGGCGCGAGCCGAGCGCAATTACGTTGCGTTGCACACGGCGGCCGGCACATTTCGCATCCGTGGCACGATTGCCGCGCTTGCCGAGCGGCTCGATCCTGCCGCGTTTCTTCGTGTCAACCGGTCGGACATCGTCAAGCTGGACACGATCAAGGAACTCCAGCCATGGTCGCACGGGGACTACCGTATTGTGCTGCGAGACAATACTGCGCTGCTATGGAGTCGACGGTTCAGGGCACAAACCGCGGGAGATTTCGAACTGTCGTAGCGCCGGACGCTCGTGGTAATTTGCGTGACCTTCCGCTACGCCCACCACAATTCCGCGTCACCCAGAACCATGGTTCTCGAAAATTCGCCGGCCCAGCACGCGGCGCGATTGCGCCGAGCCGGCCTTGCCCGGCGCGGCGTCATCGCGGCTGGTGTACTTCAAATCGCGGCTCTGTTTACACCTGCCGCGCACGTGCGCCTTCTCGGCGACATCTCCTTCTTTCGCCTGCCGACGGCTGGTGCGGTCCTCTTGGGGCTTGGCCTGCTCACGCTCGGGCTGACACTTCATCCTGGCCGATGGTGGCGGTGGTTGCCTGGCCTCGCGTCCGCTGCCGTACTGGCCATATCCTACTGGCGTATCGTCTACTCGCCGTCAGCCACGTTTGCCGACCCGCTGTTGCGGCACGCCGTCCATCCAAGCTGGGGGTTCGTACCGATTGGGGCCGCGGTGGCAATCGGCCTGCTCGCGGTGGCGGGGCTTCGCGCCGATCATCCGTCGCTCATCGTGGGCGAACGCGATAGCGTCCCTGGCCCTGACTAGTGCAATGCGTTGCGTTCCGTCAACGCGAAGGAAATGCGAACCACGGCGACCGCAGCCGCCAACGGTCGGCTCCGGACCGATGAAGCTGGAGCCGCCGTCAGTCAGCCAATACGATGCGAGTTAGCAGTGCACTCGCGGATTCCACGAGGCAAACAGCCCGCTCGGGTTGGTGCGGTGCGTCCACACGTGAAGTCCCCACACTCCGAACACGTCGTTCGGCGAAAACTTCTGACCGAAAAGGACTGGCGCCGCTGACGTTTTGGGGACGGCCGTGAACGGAACGAGAAACTCGACTCCTACCAGGCTCATTTCTCCGTTCTTCCCCGGTTCGTAGATGAGGGTTTCCGGGTGCAGTGCGTCCGCGACGCCATCGATGAGGGCTGTATTTCCAAAGTGTACACCCATGGCCCCATCATCACCGTTCGACATGCAGTCCGTGATTGCCGTCGTATAGCCAGCCTTTTTTGCGAGCGCAAGGCTCGTGTACGGCGCCATGGAAGCGCGAAGCGCTTCAACGTCCGACGGAACCTGCGGAAGCCCCGACGGGGGGGCCATTGTATGACAGGCGGAAGCCAGGGCGAGGGGAAGGAGGGCCGCCCGCAGGATGATTCGTATGCTGCCGTTCATGTTGGTAGTCCTCTATGGATTCGGTTTGGTGCCGCGCTGCCCTTGTTGCGGACACGGCGCGTCAGACGTGTGTTCGTGCACGTATGAGTAGGCAGGTGCCATCGCCTTGCTCTCGCCACTCTCTCGCCAGCGCAGACCAACGCGACAAGTGAGGCCGTGACCGTCAGATGTAGCGAAGCCAGCTCTCTCTTCGGCGCGCCTTTACACCGCTATACCAACGGCATGGGAAATAGAGGAGCACGATGGCGACGGCGAATACGAGATAGAGCAACCCGAGACTCCACATATAGCCAGGCGGCTGCGCTGGCGGCGCCCATGGGTGATTGCCGAACAGCCATGGGGTGACAGTTCCGCTACGGATTAGCGACACAACGATTGCGAGCGCATGGATGAGCGGGATGTGCAGCAGGTAGTAGAACATCGGGACGCGACCAAACGTCAGCAGAGCGTTGGCCACCGCCCCGCGGGCCCGCTCCGCCCAGGGCAGGAGCGCGATGGTTGGACCCAGCGTCATCAACAGAAAGAGTTGTGACGCGGGGTATTTCTGTTGGCCGAGGAATCGGAAGAGTGCCGGTGGGTCACCAGGCTGTGGGGGATGGCTCAGCACGAGACCGCCCGCCACCAACACAAAGAGCGCCGTGGCCGAGAGTCCGATGCGCAGGCACAGTCGACGTCGCGCCGCCGCATCGCGAAGCAAGAGGGCGCCGAAGCCGTACCCCGCCGCCATCACGCCAATCCACGGAACAATGGAGTAGATCACGGCAAACGAATATCCGTGACCCAGGTTCACCTTTCCGCCAACGTAGAGGAACTGCCAAATCCAGGCGGTTGCCGCGCGCTGGGCCTCTGGCGTCAGCGCCGCTGGGACAAGCATGAGCCGCTGCGCAAAGATCACGAATAACCCGAGCCATCCGAGCGTCTTCGCCGGCAGGCGAATCAAGACTGCCATGAGGATCATGCACCAGCCGAGCATCCAGATCACGTTGCCCTGGATGTAGTGGGCATAGTCGACGTTAAAGGTCCACGCCTCACGAATGACGGTGAGCTCCAGTACGATCAGCACCGCACCACGCTCGAGCAGATACCGCGACAGAGCCGGCATGCTGCCCAGCTTTCGTCCCTGCATGAACGCGCCGGTGCCGGCGAAGAAGCAGAACGCAGGGGCGGCGAAGTTCGTGATCCAACGCGTGAAGAAGATGCCTGCTGTCGGTCCTCCAGCCGGTTGGCCCGCGTACACCCGGACATGGTCAATGGCCATGAGGACCATGACAAGTCCGCGCACGATGTCCAGCGATTGCAGCCGGGTTGAAGCGGAATTTGAAGGGGACGGAGCGGTCTGCCCGACCGGTTCGGCGGTGGAGCGCGTTTGCACGGTGGCAGCGTTCATGGGACTCGCGCGGCTCCCGTCCAGGTGTGAGTGCGGATATTGGCCTTCATGCGTGGTGGCCCCCATGGTTGCCGTAGAAGTGAGCCGTCCGGTGCGCGGTTGATCGCGCTGTCGGCGTGAGCGGATTGATGCCCCCACTATGCACGTCGCCGGTCGTCTACCGCTCGCCCGGGAGTCGCCAATTCGTCGCCAGCCTTGCGCGGAATTCGAGGTGGCTCCCCGTCATCGCGCGCGCGAAATGCGCCTCGGCCCATGGGGCCGAGGCGCACCTGCGCCTTCGTCATGCAAAGATGGGCGGTTGTGAAACCGATGGAGCCTCGGATGAACCGGCTACTTGCTGGCGGGGGTAACGCGAACCTTTCCGGCGCATGCGCCGGTGGTGCCCTTTACCAGCAGGGTCCATTCGCCGGCTGCCGCCGCGCTGGTATCAAGCGTGAGCTTGACCATTTTTGGTGCGGAAGGATCGGCGGCGACTTTGGCGACGACGATCTTGCTGTCCGCGGGGAATTCAGCCTTGACTGAGTCGCCGATTGCCTGAGTAAGGGCAGCGTCTACGGCGACGGGGGTCGTGCGTACCGGAATCGAATCACCTCGCACTGCGGCCGAACACTCCATCGGGGTCTGCGAATGCGGCGTGGTAGTAGGCGCCTGCGCGGCCTGGGCAGCCTTCATCGTCGGTCCGGCTTGCGGAGCTTGGGCACTGGCCGGTGAAGTCAGAACAAGAAGTGCGAACAGGGTGCCGGCAGCCGCGCCGGTCTTGAGGTTCTGGTGCATGATTCCTCCTTCTGCTGAATGGGCTCCAGAAGTGCGACGTGGCTGTCAGATGGCGCGCCACAGCCGCCTTCGCGGGAAGCCCTCAGGGAAGGCAATCGAGGGGCCTGTTGGGGCCGGACGTCGTAAGTGCTTTGTTGCACGCCACTTGCGCGCTAATTCACGCCGCCGTGAATTCCCATGAGTGCCGGGAACGGGGAAGACTTCCTGTTTTTTTGCTGCGAGCTCATGACGAGATGGCGGCGGACGCCGCATCGGCGTTTGATGGTTTGGATCTACCGGGGTCCAAACAGCGGAAGTCTCGAAATCGTCCATTTCTGACCCGGGAAATATTCCCGGTTCCCGTCGTGCCGAGTGCCGGTCCCAAGGGCCATGGTTGGCTAACACGTTGTCATGGCGCGAGTTGAGAATCTTGGCGAGCGCGCACTGTCCATGCACAAGGGACTGCGCGTGTGGCAGGCAGAATCGGTTGCAGCAGCGTCCGGGTAAACTCGCGGCCCCTGTGCATCCGCTTACACCGTCCAATGGTGATACTGTGCGAATCGTTCGCTTGGCTCCAATCGTCGCGTTCTCCGCTGTGGCCCTCGCGGCCTGCAACAATGAAGCAAAGCAGCAGCTCAGCACCCTTGCGCATACCGACTCGGTACGCGTGGACTCGTTGGCGGGAGTCCGAAAGGAGCTCGTCGATGAGGTGATGTCGTCCACGCAGTTCGTTGCCCAGATCAATACCGAGCTGGCCAAGGCGCGCTCCCTGGCCAGCAAATCCGCGGCGGCACTCGAGACCAACGGCGAGGCCACGTCTGGTGAATCCCGGAAGGCCAACGATGATCGCAAGCAGATTGTCGCGCGTATCACGCATCTCGTTGCCCGACTCGATTCCGTGCAGACGCGACTCGCCAGCACGCGTGCTCGGGCGCAGAAGCTGTCGCAGCAGGATTCCGGACTGATTGCGCAAGTCGCGACCTACGAAAAGAGCATCGCCGATCTCCAGCAAGCGGCTGAGAAGCAGCGCATGGAATTCCAGACCGTGATCGACAAGCAGGCGACGCAGATTGCGACCCTCAACACACAAGTCGACACACTGAACTCCGTGCGCACGGCGCTCGTGGATACGGTGGGCCAACTCACCACCGAGAAGAACACGGCGTATTACATCGTTGGCACGAGGGAAGAGCTGATCAAACAGGGCGTTCTCGCGGCGGAAGGACAGAAACGCTTCCTGCTCGTCGGATCGCGTCCGGTGTCGCCGGCGCGTGAGCTTGATCCAAGCAAGTTCACCAAGATCGATCGGCTTGCAAATCGCACGATCACGCTTCCCCAGGGCGAGTACGAAATTCTCTCGCGGCAGAATGTCGCATATGCTGAACCGGCGGCGCAGAAGGACGGCAAGATCGTCGGTGCGTTGACCATCAACCGGCCGGAGCAGTTCTGGCAGACATCTCGATTCCTGATCATCGTTCGCACCTGAGATACCGCCACTCCAGGCTCGGCCCCGGGACGCTCAATTCGGCGTTCCGGGGCCGATGGCTTTCACGGAGGGCGACCCGAGCATCAAATTACGAACATGGAGCTTCCCAGCCTTTCCGTTCTCGTGGTCGATGACGAACCCGCATTGCGCGAAGTACTGTCGTTGCGCCTCGCCGATTGGGGACACCAGGTGCGCGCCGTAGAGGACGCCGCCGAAGGTGAACGCGAAATCGAACGAAACCGCCCCGATCTGGTTCTGTGCGATCTCGTCCTGCCAGGCAGTTCGGGAATGGAGCTGCTGAAGCGCATCAAGCGCACCGACGAGCGGCTGCCCATCATCATGATCACGGCGCACGGCAACGTCGACGGAGCGGTCGAGGCAATGAAGGCGGGGGCAACGGATTTTCTGACGAAGCCGCTCGACACCCTCGCACTCTTTGCCCTGCTCGAAACGATCGGCAATGACGTTCGAACGCGACGTGTCGGCCTTTCGCGGGATATGTCGGCAACGGGCGACACGGGCGTGGGCGGTCTTGTTGGCCAGAGCCGTGCAATGCGGCAGGTGCATCGCACGATCGAGTCGCTCGCGTCGAGCGATGCGTCGGCAATTCTCACCGGTGAGAGCGGCACCGGAAAAGAGGTGGCCGCGCGCGCCATCCACGCCGCCAGCAACCGGCGTGACAAGCCCTTCGTGGCCATCAACACCGCGGCCATACCGGAAGGGTTGGTCGAGAGCGAAGTGTTTGGCCACGAGCAAGGCGCGTTCACGGGCGCCACACGTTCGCGGCCGGGCGTGTTCGAGATGGCAAACGGCGGGACGCTCTTTCTCGACGAGATCGCCGAAATGCCCATCGCGTTGCAGCCCAAACTATTGCGCGTGCTGGAGGAAGGGCAGGCGCGACGCCTCGGTGGCACGAAGGACATCAAGTTCGATGTGCGCGTTCTGGCGGCAACCAACCGAGCGCCGGCGCAGGCGATTCGCGACGGCCGACTGCGCGAGGACCTGTACTACCGCCTGACAGTCTTCGAGGTGCTGCTACCTCCCTTGCGAGAGCGCATTGAGGATGTCGCCCTGCTCGCGCAACATTTCGTGCGGGAGTTCGCTCGCAAGCACAAGCTGGAGGTGGACGGTGTCGGCGATCCCGCTCGCGAGCAACTCGAGCGCCACGCATGGCCAGGCAATGTCCGCGAATTCCGCAACGTCATCGAGCGCGCCACCATTGTCGCGCGGCACGGATGGATCGAACCGCGGCACCTTCCGCCGTATCTGCAAGTGCTCAAACAGGGACATGACCCGGTACTCACTGTGCCGGCGGGTACGACCCTCGCCGAAGCAGAACGCCTCCTGATCCTCCAGACGCTGGAGCGCGTAGGAAACAACAAGGCCGAAGCGGCGCGTCAGTTGGGGCTGGATGTGAAGACGATTCGCAACAAGCTCAAGACGTACGGACGCGACGAATGACGGTCGGGGCGCGCCTTCGCGGTGCCTTTGCGATTTACATCGCGCTGCTCGCAGCCTTGCTCGTGTATCACATGCGCACCACCCAGCATGCGGTGGAGAGCGGTCGCGCATTGACCGACATCGCGTCTCGCCTTCGCGTGAGCTCCACCGCTCAGACAACGCGACTCGCCCAAATGAGCAGCGACGCCGAGAAGTACCTTGTAACCCATGACCGGGGATATTTCGGGCGTTTCCTCGAGTCCGAGCGCGGCTTCGGGGGCGCGCTCCGAAGTCTCGACGGCCAGTCTGTGACCGCAGGCGAACGCACTGCGCTGCGCTCGCTCGTTGCGCAGTGGGCAAAGGTGGAAGCGCAGGTTCGCGATCTGGAGGAAGTCGCCGGAGCGGCGTCGGCGTCTGGTCGCAGAACGATCGCCCGCCTGCAGGCATCGCTCGACGACGTACGCCAGGCCACTCGCGATCTGGCGGCGGCATCACAGGACGCCATGAGTGAGGAAGTTGGGATGTCCGAAGAGGCCGCGCGTCAAGCGGAGCGCCTGTCCTGGCTCGGAGGCCTCGGCGTGCTGGTGCTCAGCCTGTTGTTGTCCGCTCTCCTTGTGCGTTCCATCGTTGAGCCACTCGGGCGATTGGCCGAAGGAACACGCGAAGTGTCGGCGGGTCGATTTGGCCACCGGCTCGAGGCCGCCGGCAGCGACGAATTCGCACAGGTGGCGCGAGACTTCAACTCGATGACGGAGCGGCTGGACGAACTGGACCGCATGAAGCGGGATTTCGTTGCGAAGGTATCGCACGACCTCAAGACGCCGCTCTCGAGTATGCAGGAAACCATCGGCGTGCTGCTGGACGAGTTGGCCGGCCCGCTGTCTGCCAAGCAGCGACACCTGCTCAATCTGAACCTGGACAGCGGACGCCGTTTGTCGGCGATGTTGACCAAACTGCTGGACCTTTCTCGTATCGAAGCAGGGCTGGAGCCGGACTTCCAGATGCTGGATGTGGCCCAGTTGGTAAAGCGGAGCGTGGACCACGCGGCAGCGGCGCGTTCGGAGCGGGCATTCAATCTTTCATTCACGGCGCCGGACCATCGTCTGCTTCTGCGCGGCGATGAGATCGCAATCGCGCAGGTCGTAGATAACCTGGTGGAGAACGCCATCAAGTTCTCGCCTCCGGGCGGAGCTGTGAGCGTGCACGTTGCGGAGTGGGCACCGGGGGGAGACCTTGTGTCGCCTGCGCATGCCGCGACCGTTCAGCGCGCGGGGCTTCGCGGCGGCGCGTTGCTGCTCGTCGTCACCGATGAGGGACCGGGAATTCCCGATGAGGAAAAGGACCGAGTGTTCACACGATTTTATCAAGCCGATTCCGGACGGGCGGTGCGGGGTCGAGGAGTCGGATTGGGGCTTACCATCTGTCACGAGATCGTTTCGGCACACGGGGGCGCCATCTGGGTGGCGGACAACGAGCCGCGGGGAAGCCGATTCTGCGTGCTCCTGCCTGGTGTCGTGAGCGCACTCGACACCCGAACGGGAACGGTGGCCTCGATTGAGCGAGAGACGGTAGCGTAATGCGCGTGGCCCGCACCACAATCACGATCGCTGCGGTTGCCGTCGCACTGTCCGCATGCGCCACCGCCCGTCCGTTCGATCGACTACTCTCGGAACGACGCTGGGCCGATGCGGCCACTGCGTTCGCCGGCGACTCAACGCTCATGAACGACGAGCACGCGCTCCATTCCGCGGGCATGCTCTTCGGTTCGCCGGCGAGGTCGACGTATGATCCTGAGCGCGCGCGCCTATTGCTCCAACGACTCCTTGCGCGGTTTCCAGATTCGAAATACGCCGTCGATGCCGAGGATCGCCTTGCCCTCCTGGAGGCAACGTCACGCCTCACGGCCATCACGGTGCGTACACATGAACTCGAGGCGCGCATTGCCGAACTGACGGCACAGCAACAGCGCGTGCGGGCCGAGCGCGATTCCGTCGTGGCGCAGTCCGATGTGCTGCGGCGCGGGGCCGGTCGATTGGAGGCGGATCTTCGCGATCGCGACGAACAGCTTCGTGTCCTCCGTCTCGAACTGCGTCAACTGAAGGAGATTGACCTCAAGCCAAGGCAGCCACCGCGGCGCCCGTCACAGCGAGACTGATCTCGGCCGCCCACGCGTCCCGGAAGCGTCAGGCTTGTGGCGGCAGGTATGACTCGAGGGCGGCGGCGAGAAGCTCGAGCACCTCATGATCGGTGCCGCTCCGCTGCCCGCCATCGGCGGCGCGCTTGAGGACATCGATCCACTCGCGCGTGATCTTGCGCGGGTCGTTGTCAGGGAGGCCATGGTTTGCCAGCGCGATCAGGTCCGGCGCCCACTCCGTGGTGATCATCAATCGCTCGTCGGGGAGATCGGGGGCCTCGGCCGGAAAGGCGAGCGTGACGCGGACGTCGTCGCGCGCGACGCGAGCCCACTCCTCGCGGCTCAGAACGGGCTGGATCTCAGACATGCTCAGACTCGGTGATCACGTTGCGGGTTCGTGGTATCGGTCAAGAAATCCTGCAAGGAGAATGACGGACACGACGGCCGCGGCCACGCCCTCCCAGAAGGTCGGATCATACATGAACTGGGCCGTCGGCATCAGCATCATGTTCAGCGAGAAGTCGAGGAGTGCGTCGTCGAAGCGCAGTGGGAAGGGCCAACGCTCGAATCCGACTGGCAAGAACCCCCGCCAGACGATGCGTGCCCTGCGAATGAGCACGATCGCGACGGTTCCGGGGAGCCACGCAAATTCTGGTGCCCAACCCAAGCGCATGAACGGAACCGCCAGCAACAGGCCGATGAGGATACGAATGAGATAGTGCACCCACCGCGGGGCGGTGAGTGGGCCGTCCTTCATCGAAACGGTCAGGGAGAAATCCCGGTCTGCCATGAGAGAGGTATTACGATGGACGCGAGCAGGGCGCCAGTGGCCGGCGCAACTTCCAGGAGGGCTGCACCGAGCCGAGGGCGCGCGTGACTGGCCCCAGGCCAGTCGAGCAAAGGCTCGGCGGTCGTTCGTTCGTTGTTGGCGTGTGTACGCTCCCTGCGCCGACCGCTGCAATCCGCAACCTTTGAGGCGGCGACTGTCGCTCGGGAAACGCCAACGGGACTTCGCGAGTACGGAGGGGATGCTTCCCCTCAAGTATGTGACCCTCCGGCCGGCCCGGCAATGGGTAGTCGGTCGGTCACGCTGTCCTGCGAACTCGCGCAAGAATCCGGTCCAGGGCATTCGCGAACGCCTGCTTCTCGCGTGCACCGTACGGAGCGTGGCCGCCGGTCTCCACGCCCGCGCCGCGCAACCCCTCCATGAAATTCCGTACCGACAAGCGCTCACCAATCGTTTCGGCAGTGTACTCCTCCCCGCGCGGATCGATGACGATCACGCCATTGGGTACCAGAAGCGCTGCGAGGGGTATGTCGGCGGTGATCGCCACATCTCCCGGTTGCGCATGATCGGCGATGTACCGATCGGCCACGTCGGGACCGCCATCAACGCGCACAGCTGACACGTGCAAATATCCAACGGGTAGTTGCAGCCGCTGGTTGGCAACGAGGATCGTCTCGAGCACAAGACGTTCCGAGGTGCGATAACACACCTCCTTCACCTCGCGTGGCGCGGCATCAGCGTCCAACCAAAGCTTCATCGTATCGGCCTGAAAGTGGCGTCAAGGGAGTCGACGTGAAACGCGAGCTCGCATGCAACATAGCCCACGGGCCGTGGTATTCTGCCTTGTGCAGACGGGACGTATGTTCGTCGCCACTGAACACCAGACCACACGATGCTTGCCGATGCTGTCACGTTCCGAAAATTGACTATGAGCGACCTGCCGCTCCTTCACGAGTGGCTGTCGCGACCGCACGTGATGGAATGGTGGGGTGACCCGCCATCGCTCCATGAACTCGACGGGGAGTACGGGCCCGCTGTTCGCGGTGAGAGTCTCGACGCGCACTACATCGCATTCGCCGAAGGGGCGCCCATCGGCTATATCCAATCGTACGTCGCAATGGCCTCCGGTGATGGTTGGTGGGCCGACGTGACCGATCCGGGCCTGCGCGGCATCGATCAGTTCCTGGCGAACGCACACCAACTGGGTCGAGGATTTGGAACGACGATGGTACGTACCTTCATTCAAGCGCTGCTGTCAGAGCCCGGCGTCACGAGGGTGCAGGTGGATCCGTCGCCGGCGAACGCGCGAGCCATTCGGTGCTACGAGAAGGCGGGGTTCTACCCGGTCGCGGAGGTCGATACGCCGGATGGACGCGCGCTGCTCATGTACCGCGATAGATAGTCGATGTCCGCCACGCCCTGACCGCCCATCCAGATTACCCCACAGATGCCCTATGTTTGATGCCTTGTATCGCCGACTGACGGCCTGGCGCGGCGTGGCGCTCGCCGTGCTTACAGTCCTCCTCGGCCTCATCTGTTCGCGGCTTGGCGTGCGCTTTGACGGATTCATCGACGTGCATATTTCCGGCACTGGCGTCGGCGTCGCGCCGTTGCAGGCCGTCACGGATCAGATTGTGGCAGTCGTGCTACCGTCCGCCGTTCTAATCGCGGTGTTGCGCGCATTTCGTGTCCGGGTGGGCCCCGCCAACGCCCTTGGCGTCGTAGGGCTTGTTCGCTTCCCGCTGGTGGTGACGGGTTTCTTCGTGCCGAAATTGATGACCCTCGTGCCACTGACCCACAACCCGGCCGCGCCAGACCAAAGACTATTCGCGGTGGTGGCGGGGAGCCTCACCCTGCTGTTGTTGGTCATCGCCTTGTTGGTGGCCGGCGTTCGCGGGCTCACGGGGTTTCATGGCGGGCGGTTGGCCGGCGCGGTGGCCGCCGTCATGTTGGCCGCCGAGGTGTCATCGAAGTTTGCGGTGGCATCCGCCGGATGAGCATGCATGGGAGACGAGCGAACTAGTCCGTGCCCCGGTGAGGCGAGTCACGATCGCAATGTGCGCTGTTGCCGCGCAGCGCGCGCGGCCAATCTGCATTTTCGTGCCGCTTCCAACTGATGGGCGGACCGCCGGCGCACTCGCCCTCATCATGCATCCAATGTCCTTTGCAGCGAGTCACCGATGACGAACAATGTCCGCAAAATCTCTCTCGGAATCCTCAGCCTTGCTTCCCTCGTGGCGTGCGGTCCCTCGGCAGAGCACAAGCGCGCCGATAGCACCTCTACTGCCCAAGCGGCTCAGCAGACACAGCTTGCAACGCAATTGGCGGCGCAGAAGGATTCGCTCACGCGGGTTGTTCTACAGGCCGATGATTTCATCATGCACGTGGACAGCAGCATGTCACGCGTGAAAGGCCTGCCGAGGAACAAGCGGTCCGACAGCACGCTGGACCCGCTCGCGCGTCAGATCGAGAACCGCAAGGTCGTCATGGCGCGCGTGGATGCCCTGGTGGCGCGCACGCGAGCGACTGCGGCGCAATTGGCAGGAGCAAACCGGACCAACCATGCGCTTCTTGCCCGGTTGGCTGATGATTCCGCAATGATCACCGACCTGAACGCCACCATCAAGCGGCAGACGGCAACCATCGATGGACTGTCGTCGCGCGTTGATAGCCTCAAGAACGCCACAGTGCGACTCGCGAGTTCGCTCGCGACGACGCAATCGTCACTCGCCTCGACGCAAGCGTCGCTGGACACTGTCGAGTCGCAACACAACAAGGCGTTCTACGTCGTCGGCAAGGAGGACGATCTGGTGCGTCGCGGCGTGATCGTTCGTGAGGGCGGCGCGAATCTCCTGTTCGCGCATCCGGGGCGAACGCTCCAGATCGCGCGTGACGTGGACACGAGCGCGTTCACGCCGGTGGATCGCCGCGTCGCGCGCGTCATTCCAATGCCTGATTCCACCCGGTGGTATCGGATTGTTTCTCGACAAAGCCTGGACAATGCCCTTGCGGATGGTCGCGATCGGAACGCCTTCAAGGGCAACCTGAAAATTGCCGACGCGAATCGTTTCTGGGCACCGTCCAAGTTTCTGGTGCTGATCGAGCAGTGACGTGGCGGGGCGTGGTGGGCGCACCGTTGGCGCGCCCACCATCGCTGTAACCTGTGGCTTGCTACTTCTTGAACGTCACCGTGGGCTGGCCGGCTGCTTTTCGCTTGGCGTTGAGTGTCGCGAGTCCGGTTGAACTGAGCGTCGTCCAACTCTTCATCACAGTGGCCGCCGTCGCTCGTGCCTTCGCTATCGTTGCGACTTGACTGGCCGTTGGAGCCACGTCCGCGCCTTGCATTGCCATGGCCGCCGTCATCATGCCGGAACTTGCCGTTTCCAACGTCGGCGGCGCGGCGGGTGCTCCACCGGCTCGCCCACCACCGCCGCCTCGACCACCGCGCCCACCACGCACCGGGGCGGGCGCCAGCGACTCAACTTGCGCCTTGAATGCCGTGAGATCTTCTCCGGGGAGACTGGCAAGGGCGGTCACGAGCGCTCGCGCGTCGGTGTAGGCCGAGTGGAGTGCGAGGGCGCCGGAGTACATCTCCTTCGTCAACGTCGCCAACTGGGACAGCGCAGCAGGGGTGGCCTTCACGCGCGGGTCGAGCCGAAGGACAAGCGGCTGTGAGTAGCTCTTGCCGTCAACGGTGAGACGTACGGTGTATTGCCCGGGCGGGGCCCACGGCGATGTCACGGACGGATACGTGCGATGTGGTACTGCGCCCGTTGCCGGTTCGCCGGGCGCGGCGCCCTCCGCGACGATCGGGTCGAAATGCATGTCCCAACTGAAGCGATGCATCCCTGCCACCGTCGAGATGTACGCGGTGGGCGCGGCCCAGTAGAGAGGGAATGCGCAGTGTGGCGCCGTGGGCGTTTGCTGGCAGACTTTGTTGTACGCAACGGGGTCCACTCCCGCATCCGGCGTCGGAGGACGATCGTCGCTCGTGTACGAGCGCACCACCTTTGCCGCAGCGTCCAGAATCGCCAGCTCCACCGCGCCGGTCGCGTCGCCCGCGAGATAGTAGTCGAGCATCGCACCCGGCGGCGGGTTCTCGCCCGCCGGCATTTCCGGCGGCCACGGCGTGGGATCATTGGTCGCGAACCGGACGCGCACGGCCGTAGTGGGCTTGACCAGATAGGACGCCTTTGCGGCACTCGCACTGCGCACGGCGGCCGCTTGTCGTAATGGGGTAACATTGTCGAGAATCCAGAAGCCACGTCCATGCGTGCCGGCGATGAGGTCCGAGCACAGGCACGACTCGTCGTCCTTCACCTGAAGGTCCCGGACGGAGATGGCCGGCATGTCATTGCGGAGCGATTGCCAATGATCGCCGTCGTCGAACGAAACCCACACCTGGGTATCGGTCGCGCCGTATAGCAATCCCTTCTGCCGAGGATCCTCGCGAATGGAATTCACGGCGGCGCCCGGCGAAACGCCGGTATTGATTTCCGTCCACGACTTGCCGCCGTCGTGCGTGCGCCAGAAGTGCGGGTTGAGATCGTCCAGGCGCAGCGTGTTGGCCGCGACATACGCGGTCTGCGCGTCGAAGTGGCCCGCATCCATGTTGAAGATGCGCGTCCACGGCTTGATCGCCGCAGGCGTCACGTTGGTCCACTTCGTACCGCCATCCGTCGTGACCTGGATGTTTCCGTCGTCAGTGCCAGCCCAGATCACCTTGCCGTCGCGGGGTGACAGCGAAAGCGCCGTGATGGTGCCCTGCGGACCCGGCGTCACATTCGCCGCGTAGCGTCCGGCGTTGGCAGGCACGGCCCATGTCTGCCGCGCGAGGTCAGGACTGATGCGGGTCCAACTGTGCCCGCGATCAATCGTTTTCCAGATGACATTCGACGCGTAGTACAGCGCGTCCGGATTCACGGGCGACCAGGCGATCGGCATCGTGCGAACGTTGCGATTGAGCGCTTCGCCGTTCGGGCCCTTTGCCGTCATGTCCGGACCCAGTAGCGTGGTTTGCCCCGTTTTCCTGTTGTACAGCGACACGTTTCCGCGCTGGCTACCGAAGACCATGTCCGGGTCCCTCGGATCAGGTGCGGCGATACCATACTCCTGGATGTTCACCGGATGCCAATCATGGAACGTGATCTGCCCGTCCATGGACCGGCTTTCAACGCACGCAGAGCCGGAGTCCTGCTGGCCACCGCAAACGCGATAGGGAAATGCGTTGTCCGTGGTGACGTGATACATGGCCGCTGTGGGTTGCGTGTACCAGTTGCTCCACGACACGCCACGATTCCCCGAGATCACGGCGCCCTGATCTGCGACCGCGAGAATGATGTCCGTGTTATTGGGGTTGATCCACGTGCGCTGGTAGTCGTCGCCGCCGGGCGCTCCACGCACGGCGGTCCAGGTGAGCCCACCATCCTCCGTTCGCCACATCACTGTGGACGAGCTGTACACCACGTTCTCGTTCTTCGGATCGACGACGATGGTTGGCAAGTCGCCGCCGCCGATGCGCGCAAGCGGCCGATTGTCCGACGTTCTTGCCGGTGAACCGGCTGGTGCGCTGGGATCCGCCGTGGCCAGACGCCAATGCGCGCCACCGTCCGTGGACTTGTAAAGACCAATGCCCGGTCCCCCAAATCCGCCAGCGCCGCCCGGTTGCGCCGCCGGCGCAACGGTCGCGTACAGCGTCTTTGGATTGCTCGGCGCAATCGCCAGGTTCGCCTGCAGCACGGCAGGGAGCCCGTCCTTCAGTTGATTCCATGTGGTGCCGCCATCGGTGGACTTGAAGACGCCGCCCATCCCCGCTGTGAACGATCCGTTTTCCGAAAACCCCTGTTGTTGCGGCCAGAGTGCGGCGTATACGGTATTCGGGTCACTGGGCTCGATGCGCACATCGTCGCCGCTGGTGTACTCGTCCTGGTAGAGCACCTTCTGGAACGTTGCGCCTCCATCTGTCGAGCGAAAGATTCCTCGCTCGGCGTTGGGGCCATACGGGTGTCCCAGCACCGCCACGAACAATCGGTTCGGGTCCTTCGGATCAACGTCGATATACGCGATCATCTGGCTCTCGCGCAGCCCGAGGTGCGTCCAGGTCTTTCCGGCGTCAACGGACTTGTACATGCCGTCGCCCACAGCGAGGTCAGGACGAATGATCCCGGCGCCGGTTCCCACGTAGATGACGTTGGGGTCGGACGGCGCAATCGCGATCGCGCCGATCGATCCCGTGGGTTGTGCGTCGAAGAGCGGTACCCAGTTGGAGCCGTAGTCCGTGGATCGCCAGACTCCCCCGTTGTCAAATCCCACGTAGAAGACGTTCGGCTGGCTCGGTACCCCCGCTGCTGTTCGCGCGCGGCCCGCGCGCGAGGGGCCAATTTGGCGCCAGTGCATGGCGGAGCCCGGGTCGGGCGTCTGGGCGGACGCCGCCGAAAGAACGCATGTGAGCAACGCGCCAACGAGCGTGACGCGGCCTGGAAATGTTCGCACTGAATGGCCCCTGTGAAGATGCGCGGAATGAATGGAAATCGGATGTCGCCGATGATGGCAGAGTATGCGAAAGTGCCGGCGTCTGGGCTAGTCGCGGTCCGTACTACCGCGTCCGAAAACGGCGAGCCAATCTGGCCATCGCATCGTATCCTTGAATCATGCTACTGGACAACGACAGCTGTACCCGGGCGCTCGAGTCGCGTGACGTCCGCTTTGACGGAGTGTTTTTCGTCGGCATCGTGACCACGGGTATCTACTGCCGTCCGATCTGTCCGGCCCGCGCCACAAAGCGCAAGAATCGCCGTTTCTTCTCCAACGCTGCCGCCGCTGAGCGCGGCGGATTTCGGCCATGCCTGCGGTGTCGGCCCGAACTTGCCCCCGGGCGTGCCCGGGTGGACGCCGTACCACGGCTCGCCGACGCGGCCGCACGTCGCATCGCCGCCGGCGCGCTCAATGGGCAGAACGTGGAGGCACTGGCGACGGAGCTCGGCGTCAGCGGTCGCCAGCTTCGCCGCGCCCTCCACCACGAACTCGGCGTGTCGCCGATCGGGCTGGCGCAAACCCATCGGCTGTTGCTTGCCAAGCAACTGATTGCGCAGACGCGTCTCCCCATGACACAGGTTGCGTTCGCGAGCGGATTCCAGAGTCTCCGGCGATTCAACGCGCTCTTTCGTGAGCAATACCGCCTCAATCCGCTGACGCTTCGTCGCGCGCGCGCGCAGACATCCACCGCTGCCGCGCGGCGCGCCAACGACCCCGACGTCGGCGACACCGTCTCGCTGTCGTTGTCGTATCGTCCGCCACTGGCGTGGGACGCGTTGCTGACCTTCCTGGCTGCGCGCGCCACGCCAGGCGTGGAACTCGTGGAGGACGGTTGGTACGCCAGGACCATATCCATCGACGGGCACATGGGAGTCGTGCGCGTGGGCAATCCCGATGCGAAGGTCACCACTCGTTCTGGATCGGGGTATCCGACATGCCAACTGCGCGTGCATCTGGACATGTCGCTCCTGCCGGTCCTCATGCCATTGACCGCTCGCCTCCGGCACCTCTTCGACCTTGACGCGGAACCTGAAGTGATCGCGTCGCACTTCCGCCGAATGGGAGGGGATCTCCTTCATGGATCACCGCGAGGGGTGCGCGTACCCGGCGCGGTGGATGCGTTCGAACTTGCAGTTCGCGCCGTCCTGGGTCAGCAGGTCACCGTGAAGGGCGCGACGACACTCATGGGACGGTTCGTGGCATCGTTCGGCACCGCACTTCCTGCGGGGGAGACAGACACTCGGCTCACCTACCTTTCACCCGCTGCGGGGCGCGTGGCGGCGGCGAGTATCGACGACATTCGCGCGATCGGCATTCCGCGGTCGCGCGCGGAGTCGATCCGTGCCGTTGCCGGTGCGATCGCATCGGGCGCGGTTCGCATCTCGTCAGACACCGATGTGCGCGCCACCGCGCGTGCGCTGTCCGAGTTGCCCGGAATCGGCCCGTGGACCATCGAGTACATCACAATGCGCGCAGCGCACTGGCCTGACGCCTTTCCGTCAACGGACATCGTCCTTCAACGAAACGCGGGCGGTCTCACGTCCGCCAAGTTGCTTCGCGTTGCCGAGTCGTGGAGGCCGTGGCGCGCCTACGCGGCGATGCTGCTCTGGATGAAGGGACGCTAGTCAACGTCGTCCATGACGATGCTCTGGCAGGTCGCGAAGAAACGCATCAGCGATCCAGTGGAGCCGCGTGTCACCATCCACGAGCCAGCGAGACCCGTGAGCGAGGTTAGCACGTACGGCCGATGCTGCAGGAAGCTCGCGATGCGTCGGTGCGGTGTGACATCGAGGTCATCGAGGTCATCGAGGTCATCGGGGACTCCTCGGTGACGCGCACCCAGTATGGTGGGTGAGAGATTGGATGGCGTAACTCCTGTCGTCCAGTACACCTTTCAAATATCCGATGCGTCGTGGCGCATCGCTTCCTTCTTTCTCTCGCGAATCGACGAAATGCGACGTGCCGTCATTGCCCTGCTGGCGCTTTCCTTTTCCGCCTGCCTGACCGAACCGAGCGAGGCGGGCGTCGCTGCCGGCCGGTACACCCTCCAGTCGGTGAACGGAACCGCGCTGCCGTTCACCTTCCCGAACAACGTGGCCGTCGTCAGCGAAATCCTGATCCTCGACCCCAATGGCACCTTTCAGGACATCGCCACGCGTAGTGATGGGGCAGCCGTGACCGATGTGGGCAACTACACGGTCGTTGGAAATCGGGTGACCTTCAGCGACCAGACCGTCCTGCTCCTCTATAGTGGCGATATCAGCGGCAATGTCCTCACAACGCTCGTGGGAACGTTCACGGAACGGTGGCAGCGACAGTAACGCCCTTGACAGGTCGTTGGAGTGATATCATAGTGATATCACTCCAACGGGGGTTCTGCTCCTCATGCTTCGGGAAATCGAGTATCGCGCGTCCGCCGGCCTCACCACCCTGGTCGTCCAGTTCCTCACGGCCTTGGCGGCCATGGCGGGGTTCATCTATGGCGGCAAGAATCAGCTGCCCTTGGTGGTGATTGTCGCCTTGCTGGTGCTTGTCCTGGTTGCGGGAAGTCTCGGGGGCCTTTTCGTCGTCAACCCGGGCGAAGCCAAGGCGCTCCAGCTCTTCGGCGAATACAAGGGCACGGTTCGCACGCAAGGATTCTGGTTCGCCAATCCGTTTCTCACCAAGAAGACCATCTCGCTCCGCATCCGGAACTTCGAGACGGCGAAACTCAAGGTCAACGACAACCGCGCCAACCCCATCGAGATCGCCGCGATCGTGGTCTGGAAGGTTGTGGACACGGCGGAAGCATTGTTCGAGGTGGACAACTACTCCACTTACGTGGCCGTGCAGAGCGAGTCCGCAGTTCGCGCCGTCGCGCAATCGTATCCGTATGATTCCCACGCGGACAACGAAGAGGCGCTCTCCACGCATACGGCGGAAGTCTCCCTGTCACTCCAGAAGGCAATCCAGGATCGTCTCGCAAAGGCTGGAGTGGAGGTCATCGAGGCGCGCATTTCCCACCTCGCTTATTCACCGGAAATCGCGCAAGCAATGTTGCAGCGCCAGCAGGCCGGGGCGATCATCGCGGCTCGCGCGCAGATTGTGGAAGGCGCAGTGGGCATGGTGGAGCACGCGTTGGCCATGCTCTCCCACAAGGGCATCGTGGTGCTGGATGAGGAGCGAAAGGCGCAGATGGTGAGCAATCTCCTGGTCGTCCTCTGCTCGGAGCGCGCTGCGTCGCCGGTAGTGAACGCCGGTTCCATCTTCGGCTAGCCGGCTCGGGTGGCGCCGCCGCGCAAGCCGTTCCTGCTTCGTACCGATCCTGCACTACTGGACGCAGTGCAGCGATGGGCGAATGACGATCTGCGCTCGCTCAATGCGCAGATCGAGCTGCTCTTGCGCGACGCACTGAAGCGCGCGGGTCGGCTGCCGAAGGCGTCTGATGCGTCGGGTGAGACACGCGACGAGTAGTAATCCAGCTTCAGACGGTCGCGCCGTCGAGCATCTCGCGGACCCGCCGCGCCAAGGTGCTCGGGGAGAACGGCTTCGCCAGGAACGGCGTGGCCGGAAACCGTTCGCCACTGCGCGCAATTGACTCGGCAGGCAACCCACTCATGTACAGCACCGGCACTCCCGGCCGGATTGCGAGAAAGGAAGCAGCGAGCCCCTTGCCGCTCATTTGTGGCAGCAACACGTCGGTCACGAGCATGTGAATCGTGCCGACGTGTTGTTCCGCAATGGTCAAGGCCTCCGCAGGGTCGCGCGCTTCCAGCACCTGGTAGCCGTAGGCGCGGAGACCGGCGGAGATCAGCGCGCGCAGCGACGGCTCGTCATCGCATACCAGGAGTGTCTCGGTGCCCCGAAACTGGTGCGGCGCCGACGCTTCGCCGATGACTATCTGCATGCGAGGCACGCGAACACGAAGGATCGTGCCCTGGCTCGAGGTGCTCGCGATGTCGATACTGCCGTGCGCGTTGGTCGCGATACTCTGACAAATGGAAAGCCCGAGGCCGGTGCCGCGCCCTTCCTGCTTGGTCGTGAACAGCGGGTCGAATGCACGTGCCGCAACGCTCGGCGGCATTCCGGGACCGCTGTCTCGAAACAGCAACTCGACGTAGTCACCGGGGCTCAGGACTCCACGCGTCCGATCATACTCGTCGAGCGAGATATTGCGGGCGGTGATGATGAGGGCGCCGTTTCCGGACATCGCGTCTCGCGCATTGCCGGACAGATTCATGAGCAGTTGCTCCATCTGGCTCGCATCCATTCGCACGGGCCAGAGGTCGTGTGGCGCATCCAGATGCAGCGAGACCCCCGGCCCGATGAGCCCGCGCAACGTGCTTTCAAACTGCGTGAACAGCGAAGGAATGGCGTGCGCGACTGGGGGCGTACGGTCCTTGCGCGAGTACACCAGCAACTGCTGCGTAAGGGCGGACGCGGAGCGGGCCGCCTTGTCCACTTCCGCGAGATCGTCGGCGAGCTGCGAGTGCTTCGGCACCTCGGCCAGCGCGAGTTCCAGGTGTCCGCGGATGACGGTAAGCAGGTTGTTGAAGTCGTGTGCAATCCCGCTCGTCAGGTGACCAATGCTCTCCATTTTCAAAGCCTGTGAGAGCTGTTCCTGCATCTGATGTTGCGAGGTTACATCCTGAATTGCTCCGAACGCTCGCACCAACCGACCGTCCACCTTGTCCAGGATGCCGAGGCAGCGCACCCAGATCGCGCGGCCGCGCGCGGTTACCGCCTCGAGTTCGAGGTCGAAACCCTCGCCCGTTTCCACCGCCAGTCGGCGACTCTGGTCGAACCGCGCTCGTGATTCGGCGGTGAGGAAGCGATCAAGGACGGGATAGCGCCCAGGATCGAATTCTCCGCCTTTGCGGAACTGACCGATGTTCGTGGGAATCTCGGACCGGTCCACTTCGAAGATGGTGAAGAACTCGCTGCTGATGTCCATCTGTCCCGTCTCACGCACGTATTGCCACGCGCCAATGCGCGCGAGGCGAGTCGCGTGCTCGAGAAGCTGCGATTGTCGCTGTTGGTCCGTGACATCGGCCATGAACGCGATGAAGTGCGTCGCCTTGCCGGAGTCATGGAGAAAGCAGAAGCGAATGCGAAACCAGCGGTATTCACGGCCGGCCAGCAGGCGGCAGACGGCGTCGAAGGGCAGGGCTGATACGATCGCCACCTCTACCTCGCGCTCAATCCGCGGCCAATCTTCGGGATGGGCCCGGGCCAGCAGGTCGTCCAGCGTATGCGGGGGCGCCGCACCCGATTCATGGAGCCGCAGCAATTCGACAAACCGCGGCGTGGCGGTGAGCACTCGGTCGGCGAGGTCAATCTCGAAAATGCCCTCGTTCGCCGACGAACCGATGAGCGACAGCCGTCGCTCGGCGTCGGTGACTGCAATCGATGCGTGGCCGCCTGCTGTCCGAGCGTGCGGGAGCTGCGGGGTGACGACGCGGTACTCGCCCGTCGTCGGCTCGATTTCGGTAAGGCCGTGAAAGATGACCAGATAACCGGCGAACACGCCCTGCTCGTCGCGCACCGTGCTCACGCCACACTCCGTTCGCATCACGGAACCGTCGTGCCGCCGTGTGCCAAGGATGACCGACCCGCCGGTGGCGCTGTGGCGTATCCTCGTCAGGGCCGCGACTGCGCGGGGCAGGCTGTCTTCCGCCACGAACTCGGCAATGCCCCGACCGACCACATCGGACTCCGTTTCAAACCCCAACAGCGCGAGTCCTGGCGCGTTCACCTGAACGATGCACAGCTCGCGATCCGTGAGCACAACGCCGTCGTGCTCCTCGACGATCGCCGAAGACATGACGGCGTTCAGCGACTCGCGCTGCGCCCCGCGAAAGGGAGTCGTCATGTCGGTGAGGCCGAATGAGCGATAGCGGAGATTGTCAGGACGGGTGCAGGGTCAGTGTGGTTCGTGCGGAGGCGGCTCATCGGGGTACACGTCGGCATCGGGCGACAACTTCTCTCCGGGCAATTGCAGGGTAAATCCGGCGAACCGCCGCGTGATGATTTGCGGGTGCCCCGGGCCCGCCTTCAATTTCTTGCGCAGACGCCCAATGGTGACGTTCACCACGTTTGACCCGGGGTCGAACTGCGTGCCCCACACATGCTCCAGCAACTCTGCCTTGCCCACCATCCGGCCCACGTTCTGGGCGAGATGCGCGAGCAGCGCGAACTCCTTGAGTGTGAGTTGGAGGTCGACGTCCCCAAGCTGGGCCACCGAGGTGGCACGAGAGAGCGTCAGCGCGCCAACTCTGAGATCGGCGATGCGCCTCGGACCACCGCGGCGCATCAGCGCGCGTACACGTGCCTTGAGGACGTCGCTGCTGAACGGCTTGGTGACGTAGTCGTCCGCACCTGCATCCAGCGCGACCACCACATCTTGCGGGTCCGCACGTCCCGTGAGCACCAGGACCGGGATGTCGGACTCGCGGCGGCGAATCTGGCGGATGATGTCAACGCCACTTCCATCCGGGAGATTCAGGTCCACCAGTACCCCATCAAATTCCTTGAAACTGAGCACAGCGATTGCATCCGCGTACGTGAACACCGTTTCAATGGAGTGGGCGCCTTCCGAGAGCGACCGCTCCAGGAACGCGGCGAGCTTCTTGTCGTCTTCGACGATCAGCAGTCGCATGGTCTCGCGTGAAGAGGGGTGTAGCACAGTCTCCTGCCGTTCAGCGGCGTCGGATTCAAGATGTGGCCGGGTGTCGTGTCGGGCCATAGGCAGTATCATGGAGTGAGGCAGATTCGTCAGCGGGCAAGCGCTGGAGAGTATCGGCACGAGCGCTCGGGAACTGATCGTCCACGGAGGTGATATGGGTATCATGCCGCGGCAACGAGTGGAAGAAATGGAGTCGACCCCAACGCGCAACGCGGCGGGTCCCCGAGAGCCCGCGCAGTACTCGCGACAGGGCACCCCAGCGTTCGACAATCAAAAGGCGTTGGCGCATTCGCGCGCCATCATCGAGCTGATTTTCGGTCCACGGGGCACTCGATCATTCGCTGTCAGCTATTGGACAGGCGACGAGGAGCCCGCTGCCCGGGAGCCGGCCCCGTTCACGATCGCCATTCGTCGCGCCGGGGGCCTTCGGCGCATGCTGCTCCCCCCGAACGAGCTGTCCATCGTCGAGGCCGTCCTGTCCGGCGACATCGATATCGAGGGAGACATGGAAGCCGCCATGTCGCTCGGCGACGCAATCAATCAGCGGCTCAAGTCCGTGGGAACGCTATTCTCCCTGGCGAGGCATCTGCTCGCGCTGCCGCGAGACGAACCAGGGTCGGACATCAGGGAACGGCGCGCGGAACTCACTGTGGAAAAGGTAGGCGCCTCGCACGAGCCAAAGCGGGATCGGGCCGCCGTTCGATACCACTACGACGTGGGGAACGACTTCTACGCGCTGTGGCTGGACGAGCGCATGGTGTACTCCTGCGCCTATTTCGACAGCAACACGGATGTTGAGGCCAATCTCGACGCGGCTCAGGTGGCGAAGCTCGATCTCATCTGTCGAAAGCTGCGCCTCGCTCCAGGGGAGCGCCTGCTCGATGTGGGCTGCGGATGGGGCGGACTCATCATGCACGCGGCCGAGCACTATGGCGTTTCGGCCCTTGGCGTCACCCTCAGCGACGCCCAAGCCGCCTTGGCACGTGAGCGAATTGCGGCGCGCGGGCTCTCCGATCGCTGCCGCGTTGAAATTCGCGACTATCGGGCGCTCGGCTCGGAAGGGCATTTCGACAAGATTTCGAGCGTCGGCATGGTGGAGCATGTGGGAATGGCCAAGCTCCCCGCCTACTTCGGAGCCCTCCACGCTGTCCTCGCGCCTGGAGGCCTGTTCTTGAATCACGGAATCGTCAGCATGGCCGCCGCTCGCCCGGCATCGCGCTGGGATTGGCTGGAGCACCGCGTCTGGAAGCGCGATGCCTTCATCGAGCAGTATGTATTTCCGGACGGTCGGCTCGGGCCGTTGCAGGCTGTGATCGGGGCTGCGGAAGCGCACGGATTCTTCAGCATCGATATGGAGAGCCTCCGCGAACACTATGCGCTCACCTTGCGCGCCTGGCTGGCCCGCCTTGCACGCCGCGCCGACGAAGCCATTGCCCTCACCGACGAGCGCATCTATCGCACCTGGCGGCTCTACATGGCCGGTTCGGCGCACGGTTTCGCCAGCGGGTCGCTGAACGTGGTGCAGACGCTTTTTGGCAAACCCACCGAGGCAGGGGTGACGGTTCCACTCCGGCGTGGTTACATGAACCCGTAGGTTCCTCGCAACAGGCTTCACAGCGCTACGACCCTTCGGTACACTGGTGCATGCCGCGCACAGGTGTCCGCTTTGCTCTCACACTCGTGGTCACCCTCGCGGCGTTGCTCGGCCGTCCAGGGGTGGCCTTGGCGCATGCCAGACTCAAGAGCTCCGCGCCCGCCAATGGCGAAGTGGTGTCGATCGTTCCCGCCCTACTCCGGCTCGACTTCACCGAATCGCCGGAGCTCGCGCTCACTTCCGTTGAAATTCGCGGGGCCGACGGGCGCCTGATCCCGCTCGGACCGCTTCAATTCGCACCCGACTCGCATCGCGCGATTGTCGCCCAACTGAGGGGCGCGCTCGCCGCCGGCGGCTACGTGGTTACCTGGCAGGTCGTCGGCGACGATGGCCATCCGGTGCGCGGAACCTTCAGCTTCGCGGTATCGCCTTCCGCCGCGGCGGGCGTCCATCTCCCGAACACGCCGGACACCGGGGCCCGCCCGCCATTGGGGGCCGGCGCCGGCGCTCCTGTCTCCACGGGTTTCGGCGTCGAGTCATCGCTGTATGTGTTGATCCGCTGGGCCGAGTTTGTCGGGCTGGTGTTGATTGTGGGCGCCGTGGGATTTCGGTGGTTCGTGCTTGTTCCGATCTCCGCAGAAAGCGCCAGCTATTCGGCGGAGTTGCGAGAGAGCGCCGAGCAACCCGCCGCCGTGATCGGCGGGCTTGCTGCGCTGCTCCTCCTTGTCGACGCGGCCTGCCGTGTCGCAGCGCAGTGGCTTGCCGTTCGGGGCGCGGCCACCTCGAACGCTGGCGTCATGGGTATGGTCACGGGCTCGCGCTGGGGAACGGCATGGGCGGCCCAGGTCGCCCTGGCCGTGGTCGCGGCGCTGTTGTTCGCACGGCTGCGGCGTTCGCGCTCCCGAGGTGGTTGGACAGGGGTGTCTGTTGCAGCGCTGGCGTTGGCGTTCACTCCATCACTTGCCGGTCACGCGATGGCCTCTCAGTACCTGACGAGTGTCGCCGTGGCACTCGACGGACTGCACGTAGCCGGCGCGTCTGGCTGGCTCGGGACCCTCGGCCTCGTGCTGATCGTGGGGCTGCCTGCGGTGGGGCGTCTGCCGGAGCGTGATCGAGGCCCGGCGCTCGCCCGGATGGTGGCCGCATTCAGCCCGGTCGCGCTCACCTGTGCCTCCATTGTGAGCGCCACCGGGACGTTCGCCGCGTGGCATCACATGCGATCATGGACGGCGCTCTGGCAATCGGACTATGGACAGGCACTCCTGGTAAAGCTCGCGCTCGTGGCCTGCGTGGCCTTGGCGGGAGCGTACAACTGGCGCGTCGTCACGCCACGTCTCACGAGCGACGGGGCGGCATCAACGCTTCAACGCGCCATTCGGATTGAGCTGGCATTCGGGCTGCTCGTCCTCGTCATCACCGCTGTGCTCATCGCCCTGCCCACACCGCTCGACATGCGAATGTAGGAGCGACTACTTCGCGCTCCTGGCCAGCAGTGCAGTGAATTCCGGAACTTCCCGATTGATCGATTCGCGAATGGTGCTCGCCAGGGCCTTGGCGGCCGGATTGGTTCCCACCTGGAGGTAGGCGTCGATCATGCCGAGCGCCTCCGTGTGGTGGGCGATGGTGTGCTCCAGGAACGCCCGGTCGTATGCGGCTCCCGTCTTCGCTTTCAAGTCATCCACCATCGCCTGGTCCGGCGCCGAGACCTTCGGCGTGTACGGATCCTTGAAATCCTTCTCGAGCAGCGTCACCACCTTGTCGATCTCGGCATCCTGCTCGCTGTCGATGCGCTCAGCAAGGGCTTTCACCGACAGCTTGTTCTTGTTGTCCTTTGTCAGGTGCGCCATCGCGATCATGCCCTTGTGATGGTCGCTCAGCTTGCGGAGAAAGCCGCGGTCCGCGGTGCCCTCCGTCGCCACGGCCGGTACGGACGCCCCTGGTGGGGCCGCCGCGGTCGTGTCCTTCGTGGTCGCTGGCTTGGGGCTGCTGCATGCGGCAACACCGGCAATCGCGACGAGCGCCAAACAGGAGGGAGACAAACGAGGCATGGGATCGAAAGAGGGAGCGAGTGAGGTTTGAAGCGTGAACATACGCGGAGCACCTGCTGGCCACCACGAATACGCGCACCGGTCACTCCGCGCTGATGGAATCCGGGCTCTGCGCCGACCTCGGCAACGCTGTTCCCCTCCCGATTAGCTTTCCAGTGTGACTATCGATCCAGTAATAAACGACGCCATCCGTACGCGACGCACGTTCGCGATCATCAGCCATCCTGACGCGGGCAAGACAACCCTCACCGAGAAGCTGCTGCTCTACGGCGGCGCGATCCATCTCGCCGGTACCGTGAAGGCGCGCCGCCAGCAGCGCCATGCCACGTCCGACTGGATGCAGATGGAGCAGGAACGCGGCATTTCCGTCACGTCCAGCGTCATGCAGTTCGAGTACGACGGCTACCAGATCAACCTCCTCGACACGCCGGGCCACGAGGACTTCTCGGAAGACACCTACCGTGTGTTGATCGCCGCGGATAGCGCCGTCATGTTGCTGGACAACCGCAAGGGGGTCGAGGAGCGCACCCGCCAGCTATTCGCTGTCTGCAAGCGCCGCCGCATGCCGATCTTCACCGTCGTCAACAAGTGCGATCGCGTCGGCGAAGATCCGCTCAAGCTGATCAGCGACGTCGAAGCAGATCTCGGCATCGACTGTCATCCCATTACCTGGCCAATCCATTCCGACGGCGCATTCATCGGCGTCTACGATCGGCGGCGAAAGTTGATCTATCGGTTCGAGCGCGGTGAAGATCACGGTGCCAGTGAAGCCGACGTCCAGGTCAGGGCACTCGACGATCCATCCGTTCGTGAGATGCTCGGCACCGAGGCGCATGAGCGACTCGTGCACGACATCGCGCTCCTCGACGCGGCGGGCCATCCCTTCAGCGTGGAAGCCATGCTGGCGGGCACCCTGTCGCCGGTGTTCTTCGCGAGCGCCCTCACGAACTTCGGTGTCGAGCCCTTCCTCCGCGAGTTCGTGGACCTCGCTCCCCCACCGACGTCACGGGAGTCCACGAAGGGCCTGGTCAATCCCGCCGACCCCTCGTTCACCGGATTCGTCTTCAAGATCCAGGCGAACATGGATCCGAAACATCGCGATCGGATTGCGTTCGTGCGCATCTGCTCCGGGCGTTTTGAGCCGGGCATGTCCGTCACGCATGTGCGCACCGGAAAGCCCCTGCGGCTGTCGTCGGGGCAACAGTTTCTGGCGCGGGAGCGATCGGCGGTGGAGGAGGCTTGGCCCGGTGACGTGATCGGCGTGATGGATCGCGGCACGCTCCGTATCGGCGACACCCTGTCTGCCGACGGGCTCCTCGAGTTCTCCGGCATTCCGCGGTTTGCGCCGGAGCACTTCGCGCGCATCGTTGCCGCCGATCCCCTCAAGCGCAAGCAACTCGATGCGGGATTGCGGCAGCTCACCGAAGAAGGCGCGGCGCAGGTGTTCTACACGTCGGGCACGGACACCCTCAGCCCTACACCCATCGTGGGTGCCGTCGGCCTGCTCCAGTTCGACGTCATGTTGCACCGCCTCGAGCACGAGTACGGTGCACCGTGCCGCCTCGAGAAGATCTCAGCCCGCTATCCGCGGTGGGTGGTTGGTGCCAAGGACGAAATCGAGCGCATTTCCCGCGATCGCGGCCGTATGCTGCTGTACGACGCGAAGGGACATCCGCTCATCCTGTTCGAGGATGCATGGGGATTGCGCTGGGCCATCGATCGTGAAACCACGGTGACCTGGCACGAGGTGGCGCCCTGAGAGGGTGCCGGCTCCTCAGTTTTCCACGCGGTTGTCCAGCGCCTTGAGCGCCACGCGCATGGCAACCGCCAGGAGTCCGCGTCGCGCCGGATCGGCACCCACATCCGATACGTTCCGCACCAGTCGCTCCAGACGCGGCGACCCGATGGCCGCAGCGTCCATCTTCAGGGTTGCCACCATGTCTTCGACTGTGAGGACTTCTGGTTCGTCGGTTCCCGCGTCGTCATCATCGTCCCCGTACGGGTCGGCGGCGCCAAACGACGGAGCCGCAGCGGTGTCCTCCGGTTCCGCCGCGACCGACGGCGATGCCGCTGGATCGAGCAACTCCACGATGCTCAGGAGGTGCGACCGCGTGCGCGCGAGCGCCTCGGCAAGCGATTGGCGTTCATCGGCTGTTCGCTTGGCGACCGGCGTGCTCCACCGAAGGTTCAGGAGGTCGTAGCTGCGCTCGAACCGACGCTGCAATTCCACCAGGTCGATAGGCTTCTTCACGAACTCGAGAGCACCAAGGCGTGCCGCGCCAGTGATCGTCTCCACGCTTACGTCGCCCGAACAGACGATGAATGGCACTTCTTCCAGTTGCGGCCGCGCGCGCAACTTCTCCACGAGCGTCAGCCCTTCGGCATCCGGGAGATGGAGGTCCACCACGATGATGTCAAACGGCAACGTGTCGGCATAACCCTCGGCTTGTGCGCCGGTGGTCGCAGACGTGACCATGAAGCCTGCGCGGTCGGCCACTGCGCCGATCAGGCGCAACGCGTATGTGTCATCTTCGATGACCAATGCCGATGGTCGAATTCGCATGAAGCCGAGGGGCGGGGTGGAGAGCGTGGGACTGCACGGCGCGGACGCTCCGACCTTATACCCTCGGTCGGTTCAGAACGTTGGATTCAGGCTTACGAGAAGCCCGCCATGTTCATTCGGCGCCACGGACGCCGTTAACAATACACGATCGAACCAGTTGTTGGGATGTGCATGGCTATACGAGACGACCTTGTAGCCGGCAAATACGCCCATGATGGCACCCGCCACGATGTCGCTTCCCCAATGCTGGTCCAGCTCGATGCGCGCGAGTCCAGGCAGGAGGGCCGCGCCGTAAACCAACGGCGCGACGATGTACGCCGCTCCCGGACTCCGACGCTGCGTCTCCATCGTGATCACCGTTGCCACCGCCATGCTGGACGAGGTGTGGATGGACGGAAATGCGCGGTTGTCGAAACTGCTCTTCCCAAAAAAGCCCTTGCCCACCTTGAAGTTGTACTGGTCGGAGTCGTGCGTCACGTATGGCCGCGTTCGACCCAACGGCCCGCGAATCAGTTGGCTGGCGAGGCTTGCAAGCACCACGGATTCCGTGGCGTGCAACGCGACATCGGATATCAGCGCCGAGTGCGAGAGGCGCGCGACGCCATAGGTCGCGATACCGGCCAATGTCAGTGTGGTTTCATTCACCTTGCTTACGTTCAAGGCAAAGTCGTGCACATTCTTGCCCTGGAATCGTGGTTCCTGGGATGCCCGCGCGATGTCTTTGTCGTAGTGCGCCACGATCCCGGTAACGCCCAGGCCGAGCCCCGCCACCAGAAGATCACGCCGCGTGAGAAAGGTCTTATCTTGAGACGTATCGGATGCTTGACCAAAGCATGGCCGCGTGAGCAGCGAGAGGCCAAGACCGATCGCGAGAATTGGGCGCACGAAGGAACTCCTGGAAGAGTGAAGGGCGCTCCGCAGTAGTGCACCGCCCGTGCCACGAAGCTGGCTCATGTTGCTGCGCAAAGAGATCTTCACGTGCTCGTCCTCCTCGCCATCCTCCAGGCCGCGGCGCTCGCGCTGCTCCTTGTCCGGATTCTTCCGGGCCGTCGCCGGCTGCCTCCCGTCGCGCCAGTCACGAACGACCGTCGCGTGGGACTCGTGTCCATCGTGGTGCCGACGTTCAACGAGGCGCATCGCATCGCGCCATGTCTCGAAGGCCTCGCGTCACAAGATCCCATCGTCCGCGAGGTCCTCATCGTGGACAGCGGAAGTACCGACGGAACTGTCGAGCTCGTCCAGGCAGCAATGGTGCGCGACACACGGATCCGGCTGTTGCGGGATGACCCCTTGCCGGCGGGATGGGTGGGAAAGGTCTGGGCCCTCCAGCATGGATTCACGCACGCCACCGCGGAGTGGGTCCTCGGCATCGATGCGGACACCGAACCCCATCCGGGTCTCGCCGCGGGAACCCTCGCCGCCGCCGAAGCCCTGCAGTACGATGCCGTGTCGTTTGCGCCGCGATTCAAGATGTCCACCGCCGGGGAGCGATGGTTGCAGCCGGCCCTGCTCGTCACGCTCATCTATCGATTCGGCGCCGCCGGCACGAAGTCCGATGGCGAGCGCGTCCTCGCAAACGGCCAGTGCTTCCTCTCGCGCCGCCGCGCCCTGCTCAGCGTTGGCGGGTATGTCAGCGCACGCGAGTCCTTCTGCGACGACGTGACGCTCGCCCGCAATCTGGCCAGGGCGGGGCACCGCGTCGGATTTCTGGACGGGTCGCGCCTGTACGATGTCCGCTCCTACACCTCCGCGCGCGAAGCGTGGCGTGAATGGGGCCGCTCACTCGACCTCAAGGATGCGTCGTCGCGGGCAAGGCAATGGAGTGATGTGATGTTCCTGCTGATCGTGCAGGGTACGCCCGTCCCCGTGCTGATGGTCACGGCCCTTCTCTGGTTGCTCGGCCACCCGACAACAACGTTCGCGGCCGCACCCGTGCTCGTCTTGAGCGCGGCCCTGTTCTCGGTGCGCGCCCTCCTGCAGTTCGCCATCGCCCCTTCATACGACAAGCGCGGCATCGCCTTCTGGCTCTCGCCACTCGCGGATCCTCTGGCGGCCATTCGCATTCTCCTGTCCACGGTGCGCCGGCCAAAGCAATGGCGCGGCCGCGCGTATATTCCGGCGGAGAAAATGTCCTGATCCATCGGGCGCCTCGCGCCCAACGCCTCACGCCCACGCCGCCAGCAAATGCCCGATCGCGCCTTTCCTCCCGAAACCACCGAAGGCTGGTTCGCCTTTCATCAGGTCCTTACCTGGAATCGCCCTGCCTTGCGCGCCATGTCTGCCGACAGCCGAACGGCCATGCGCAGCAGTGCCGAGCGCACGCTTACGGAACTGGCGACGCCAGCCGCCGGGGGCTGGACGGCCGTCGTCCCGCTCATCGGCTCGCGCGGCGACGTGATGCTCGTGCACTTCCGCC
>JBDUCM010000093.1:0-20384 GCA_040003455.1 bacterium | reverse complement strand
CTGATGGTGATGTTGCTGGCGGGGTGCACACCAGAGCCACCCATCACCGCTTCTATTCCAGCAGCCGAAGCAAAAACGATTACTCCCGACGGAGCGGTGAGCCCGGGAGTTGTAGAGCTTCAGCTTCGAAGAGCGAGACTGATTGATAGCGTGGTCGCCCTGTTCCGAGACAATCCTGAACGTGCCGAATACTTGAGAGCAGGACTGAATCGTGAGGACGTGGGTGGAATCGGGATTGGTGGAAACCCGGCTGCAACGCGACTGGCAACGCAGATCTTCGCCATTCGCGACACCATTCGCGTACGGAAGGCGCCTCCTCCAATCAACGTGGCACTGGTCACGCTTGGCATTCCCGACGAATGGTCATACGGTGACGCCAGCGCAGTTGTCGTCCGAAAGAGAAGTGGAGATAGCCGCGACGCCATCTTGATCCCGCAGAACGCCACGGCCGGCAATATCGCTCAAGCCATTCGCGTCTTTGCCGCGCTGGACACATCAATCACAGCACCAAAGACCGAAGGCGCGTATATCGTCGTCTATGGCACGCGCGTACCGCCGTCATGGATCGCTCAAGGCGGCGACAAGAGCATGAATGCCGAACTGGACGACCTGCGACGGCGACCGAGCAAGCGCTCCTCGCTCGGCATGATGCGGACGACGGAGATCAGTATCCTCGTGGATTCCAGGAAGGCGTCCAAGCCTTGACGAGGCGAACGGCAATGGGCTGAACACCAGTCGACTAGACAAGGTGTTTGCCGAGGGGGTATGGTATGGGCATGGCGCTCACGGTTCCGCGTTATTCTGTCAGCGATCTCGAGCACTTCCCCAACGACGGGAATCGCTACGAGCTCCTCGACGGAAACCTGCTCGTGACTCCCGCGCCAACCTTCGCGCATCAGGCCATTGCGTTGCGCATCGCCATGGCGTTTGCGGAACTCCAGGCGAACGGGCACATGCAGGTCGTCGCTCCCGGTGCTGTCGTCTTCCCGCCCGGAACCCACCTCGAGCCTGACGTCCTCGTCATTCCTCCCGTGGCGAGCCTCGACGTCAGCTGGCAGGATATCCACGAGCACTGGCTCGCCGTCGACGTCCTGAGCCCATCATCCCGCGTCTACGATCGTGAGTTCAAGCGAGACGCGTACTTCGCACTCGGCATTCGCGAAGTGTGGCTTGTCGACATCCGGGACAAGTCCGTTGAGGTCTGCCACGCGCGCGGAGCAGGGACCATCATGCGCGACGCAGTCGCCTGGACCGCGCCTGACCGCAGCTCCTCCCTCCGGGTCGAACTCTCCGAGCTCTTTGCCGGCGTGGAGTGATCTGCGGTACACGTCGCTGGAATTGGAAAGCGACGCCGAGCGAAGTCGCCGCGCTTTTTGCGCTAAGGTCGCAGCTCGTACACCCGCTGCGTCCCATCGAAGGAAAGCGTCGTCGCCGGCGGAGTGCTCGTCGACCCGATCACGGGTTGGTCAATCTCCGTCCGAAAGATCAACACGCCGGACCCATTTCGTCGCACAAAGCTGCGATAGGCCAGTGCATTTCCATTGGCGGGGTACGCGATCGCCGCCGTATCGCCCACGGCAGTGACACTGCCCTGATTTGAGTTCGCAGTCACGACATCAGGCCGACCATCGTCGCATGTCGTGCGCACCGTGTCAGCGGCGGTTGCCGAGCCGGCCCCGTCAATCGTGAGCGTCGCACCCACCAGGCGAATGTCGCAACTCGTAGCCGGCCCGCCGTTGACAGGAATACTGGTCAGGCGACGCAGTGTGACTGGCAGCGCAGCGCCATTGTACAGGCTGAGCCTGTACGAGCCAACCAGTGGAACAGGCGCCGTTATTTCGCCGCTGCATCCGATACTGACAACCGCAAGCGCGACGGCAGACCAGACTCGTCCCGAGAGTGACATCTGAATCCATCTTGCAAGAGGAGGTACCAACTCGTGCAAGGGAAGGGCCGCGCTCGCCGCGGCAGTTGCGCATGCCATCGCTGACGCGCTGCGCCGAGCGGGAACGACCCGTTTGTTCTGAAGTCCGCTGAGGTAGTGGAGTGATCTTCGGTACACGTAGCGGGAATCGAGAAATCTTCCGACTTTGTTGCGGCGGGCTTCGTCGCGCGGGAACGTATGGCCGTCGTCGCAAGAGCCCGTTGAGGGTAGAACACCAGGAAAGGAGTCTATCATGAGCTGCGCGGACCAACCCGTTCGTCAGGAAAGACACAGACCCGATGAACCCGACGACTTGGATATCATCACGCCGGCCGAGCTAGCCGCCGCTATGCGGCACGTATTTGTTCCGCGAGACGCCGATCGCTACGCTGCGGAAGTCTTTCAAGCCAAGGCTGAGGGTGGTGGGCCAATGATGGCGACGGGATACACCCTCGCCTACGTCATGATGGTTTCGCCAGAGCTTGAGACACGTGTCCGGGCACATCTTGGACGGCGAGGCACGACGGCGGCAGACATTGACGCCCTCCTGGAACGCGCGAAAGCATTTATCGCCAGCCGGAACGGTGAACGGCTTACCATGGACGATCCGGCGAATGGGCGGACGTCGTTGGGTTGACCCCGCCGCATGCCGCCTGGGCGACACAAGAAGCAACACGCCCATTCGACAAGCGCGCTTGGCGGACCTGCAGCGGCGTCCGGGTGTAACGCTGGTGGACGAAGGCCTGTCTGGTATCCAGCGCCGTATCCACATCAAGTAACGACGCAGCGTGAGGAGGCCATCGACGCTGTTTCCGGCCAGCCAATCAATAGTGACGACCGCCTCATATCTGCGAACAGCCGCCCGCGTATTTCATTCGACTCTGGTATTTCTCGTTGTCCTCTCACTCCTGCCCCGCGCTGTCGCAGCGCAATCAAAGCCAGAAACTATCCGCGGCCGCGTAGTCAGCGAGGCGGGAGTGGCAATCGCGGGCGCGACCGTCTCTGCCACCATGGGACCGGAGCGAGTATCGAAGCAAGCACTGACAGCGCTGGATGGGCGGTTCGAATTGCAATTCGAGAACGGCACCGGTGACTACCTGATCCACGTGGCTGCTGTCGGATTTGGTTCGCGGCGACAACGTCTGACGCGGGCACCATCTGACACCGCATTGCTCGTCACTATCAGGCTCACGCCGGAGGTTGCCAAGCTCGCAGCCGTCAATGTGAGTGCCCAAAGGATCGTCCCGATACGTGGCACAGACGACGCCCGTGACATTGGGGCAGTCAGTCAGCGGCACGAGGGTGTGTTCGCCGCTTTGACCCCGGACCAGGAGGGCAACCTGTCTGCACTCGCAAACAGTATTCCTGGTGTTCGCGGTACCGCGAACGGGCTCTCCGCATTCGGGCTAGGCGGCGAGCAGAGCAACGTCACCCTCAACGGGATGGACTTTGGTGGAGCAACGCTCCCCCGCGACGCAAGAACCACCGTGCGCATTGCGACATCGACCTATGATCCGGCGCGGGGAGGCTTCAGCGGAGGGCAAACCGCGATCGAGCTCGGCGCGGGCGGCAAATACGACTCCCGCACGGCGCACGTCACAATCGACGCACCCGCCCTTCAGGCAACCGATGAAAGGAGGAGCCGGCTCGGCCAAAGCTTCACCTCCCTGAACGCGAGCGTCGGTGGATCTGGTGAGCTGGTACCGAACAAGTGGTTCTACAACTCCGGGTTCCAGGCATCGCGGAGAATGTCCGACATCGGGTCCCTGTTCAGCCTCGATGCGCTCGGCCTTTCTGCAATCGGCGTATCGCCTGACTCCGTGCAACGCCTGCAACAACTACTCATGCGTGCGCAAGTCCCTTTGTCGGCGCGCGGAGTCCCAGCGCAGGCAATCACGCAGACAGCGACGCTTGTCACGCGCTTCGATCACAAGCCACTTGCTGGTGACGGATATGCGCAGGCGCGCGAAACGTGGAACATCACGATCTATGGGAATGTGAAAGACGATCAGGCGAGCGGCGTCAGCCCGACGAGCGTCGCCACGCAAATCGGACGAAACACGGCGTTGCAGGCCAGCACGCAGGCGAACTATTCGCGACTGTTTGGCGACGTGCTGAATGATACGCGCACCGCATTCAGTGTGGCTGCAGATCGCGGTTCACCATATCTGCGGCTGCCAAGCGGCAACGTATCCGTCCCCTCGCAACTCAGTGACGGAACCAACGCACTCACAACCGTCGCATTCGGGGGCAGCGGCGCCGGAGACGACTCTCGGCATGCGTGGTCCTGGGAGACAATTAACGAAACGCAATGGCACGTCCCCGGCCGGCCGCACCGCCTCAAAGTTACCGCAGAGGCGAAGTTCAACGGGTATTCAGTCACCCCGTCCGAAAATGTGTTCGGCAGCTTCAGTTTCAATTCACTTGACGCCTTGGCGCTGGGAAGGCCGTCAGAGTATTCGCGAACACTGACGTCGCCGGAACGAGCGGGAGGAGAGTGGAGCAGCTTTCTCGCGCTTGGTGACTATTGGCGGGTGACACCCGGCCTTCAGGTACTCTACGGTGCACGGCTCGAGGGCAACCGTTATACGACGGCACTGCGCGAGAACCAGGCGCTCGAGAGCGCGTTGGGCGCCAATACCAATCAGGCGCCAAGTACACTGCACCTGAGCCCACGCATGGGCTTCACATGGTTCTTCGGAGGCGGGTCGTCCGGCGGCGGTACGCGCGTGAATCCGGTCGCAGAAGCCTCGATTGCACCAACAAGCGTTCTCCGCGGCGGGGTGGGCGAGTTTCGTGGCTCCCTCCAGCCAGAACTCCTCTCCCAGGCAAGTGTTGCAAACGGGCTACCGGGAGGCCTCACGCGAGTAACCTGCCTTGGTCCCTCCGTTCCCGTTCCGCAATGGGCCAACTACGCCAGCAACGCCGCGGACATTCCGGCGACGTGCGCGAACGGTGCCGCAACAGCGTTTTCCGATCTGACGCCCAGCGTGCAGGTAGTCGATCGGTCATATGATGCAGCAAGGAGCTGGCGCGGCAACCTCTCGCTCACGCGAGCCATGGGGCCGTTCAGCGTCACCGTTGACGGTACAGTATCACGCAACCTCAATCAGACGGGGACGTTGGATCTCAACTTTGGCGGTCAGCCGCGTTTTGTGCTGCAAGACGAGGGCGCACGACCGGTGTATGTAAGTCCGAGTTCCATCGTGGCAACGTCCGGCCTCCCATCGCCGGTCGAGGCGCGAACGTCACCTGCGTTCGGCCGCGTGGTCAGCTTGCGCAGTGATCTGACCTCAACAAGCCAACAACTGACCACATCGATAGTGCCGTCAGCGTTTGGTGCATTCTACTACAGCCTTGCTTACACACTGGGGACGATACAGTCAAACGCGCGTGGTTTCGACGCCAGCACCTTCGGCGATCCAAGAAACCTTGAAAGCGGAGCCGGTGACTTCGACATAAGGCACCAGCTCCTTGCCTCGCTCGGGCGGACGCTCCCGCATGGAATGAATGTCGCAATATTCGGGCGCTTCATGTCTGGCACGCCGTACACACCGATGATCGGTGGTGACGTCAACGGCGATGGCCTGGCCAATGACCGCGCCTTCATCTTCGATCCCAATCATGCGAGCGACCCGGCGGTCGCAGCTGGAATGCGCTCCTTGCTGTCTTCGGCGCCTCGCGAAGCACGCGCTTGCCTCGATGAGCAGAGCGGTCGAGCCGCGATCAGAAATAGTTGCCGAGGGCCATGGACAGCAACGGTCAACGCTCGTGTCGGTGTGTACACGAGAAGCGGATTCCTGAAGCGCCTGGTCACCGCCGTACTGAATGTGACGAATCCATTGGGCGGCATCGATCAACTCCTGCATGGTTCGGATGCCATGCGCGGGTGGGGAAGCGGAGCGCGGCCAGATAACACGCTGCTGACAGTTCGCGGGTTTGACGCGGCTACCAATCGCATGCAGTACGCGGTAAATCCTCGCTTCGGGTCGACGAGCATCAATGAGAGCTTTGCCCGTACCCCGTTCCGTGTGACGCTGGATGTGCGAATCGACCTCGGTGTTCCGACAGAGAGGCAGCAGGCGATACAGTTGTTCAATCCCGGTCGCGCTGGACGGCCGGGAAAGCGCCTCTCCGGAGACTCAGCGGCATTCCTCGTTCGCAGACAGGTGCCAAATATCTATCGATCTATCATGCGCGAGACGGACTCCCTTCTGGTTTCGCGAGAACAGATGGACGCGCTTGCGGCGGCGGAGCCTCCATATCGTCTGCAGGTGGACGCGATCTGGAAGCGCATGGGGCAAGAACTCAATGCCATGAACGATGACTACGACCCGAATGTCGCGGCGCACATCATCGAAGATGCTACGGAGGAAGCTTGGGTGCTCAACCGCGACCAGCTGCCGATTCTCGCCAGGATTCTGTCCCCGATACAGATGACCTTGGCGCCGTGGGTCGCCGACCTTCAAAAGACGGTCGGCAGAAAGGAAGTTGGCATCCGCCTGTACTTTTTCTAGTGAAGTGCCTCATGTCCCGCGCTCAGGCTGCGGTGAGCCCACACGACCGCGGTATCCCTCAACGCCATCGCACGCAGCGGAGCAATCGACTCGGCATTGCCGGCCGGCTCGGCAAATTGCGCGGTGCCGACTAGACAAGGTGTTTGCCGAGGGGGTATGGTATGGGCATGGCGCTCACGGTTCCGCGTTATTCTGTCAGCGATCTCGAGCACTTCCCCAACGACGGGAATCGCTACGAGCTCCTCGACGGAAACCTGCTCGTGACTCCCGCGCCAACCTTCGCGCATCAGGCCATTGCGTTGCGCATCGCCATGGCGTTTGCGGAACTCCAGGCGAACGGGCACATGCAGGTCGTCGCTCCCGGTGCTGTCGTCTTCCCGCCCGGAACCCACCTCGAGCCTGACGTCCTCGTCATTCCTCCCGTGGCGAGCCTCGACGTCAGCTGGCAGGATATCCACGAGCACTGGCTCGCCGTCGACGTCCTGAGCCCATCATCCCGCGTCTACGATCGTGAGTTCAAGCGAGACGCGTACTTCGCACTCGGCATTCGCGAAGTGTGGCTCGTCGACATCCCGGACAAGGCCGTTGAGGTCTGCCACGCACGCGGGTCAGGGACCATCATGCGCGACGTGGTCGTCTGGCAGGCGGCCGACCGCACCGCCTCCCTCCGGATCGATCTCTCGACGCTCTTTGCCGGCGTGAACTAAGCGTCACGTCAGAGGCGCTGGCCAACGCCCTAGCTCTCGATCTTGTAAATCTCGCGCTTCCCACGATCCACAAGATCATGATAGCCCGTCATGATCTCCTCCATCTTCTTCTGGTCCTCGGCCGACCCCTGCGGCGTGGACATCATCTTCGCAAAGGTGTCCAGGTCGGGCACCTCCATTTCCGCAACGATCGTCCAGTACTGGTCCGCGCAGAAATCGGTCATGATGCGCATCTTCGGCATGCCGGACGCTTGCCCGAGCGTGGACATCGCCCGAAACTTGTCGACCATCGCCTTCACCTTGCCGGGCTTGCAGTACATCACTTCGCGAATGAGATACATGGCGACCTCTGGTTGGAGTTTGGTGGAGATGTACTTCAAACTTCGCGCCGCCGGTTGAGGCATGCACTCGGATACGTGCTGTGCAGCACACACACCGTCACCGCGCCACAGACCCCACGGCAGGCACAGGCGAGGATCATCGCGCCATGAGATTGGCGTCAAAACCAACTACCCAAACGTGAACACAAATACCTGTACGCCAGAATCAGCGAACGCGATCTCGCACGTCCGGTCGGCAACGCGCCCCTTCTGCCGTACCAGTTGATACAGGCGCGGTTCCTTCACCACCCCCGCGCCATCCGCATCGACATCAGCTCCGTGATCGTCCCGAGGTGCCACGCCATCAACGCGCACCGTGAACGCCACCGGCTTTCCGTCCTTTGTCGGACCCAGCACCACATGCAGGTCACGACTGTGGAACCGGAATGCAATTCGTCCTTTTGCCTCCTCAGCCACGCCACTCTCCGCGCCGACAGTCCACACCCCGCCCAGCGCCCACTGATTCAAACCCAGCGCGGCCGGCACGCTGTACGTGCGGCGCGCATTCCGCGCCTGTTCTTCTGGCGACGCAAACTGCTCGGCCCGCGCATAGCCCACATATGTTTCGGACGAGTGCGCAGTTGCGAAATCAGGCGGCGCTTCTATGCCAGCAGCGCTTACGCGGAACGCGCCTCCACTCGAGCCGCTGGCGCCATTCTCCTGCAACAGCTCCTGGAGGATGCGTTCCGAGTTGTCATAGTCCCCTTCGCCGAAATGATGATGGCGAATGCGCCCCTTCGCGTCGATGAAGTAATCCGCGGGCCAGTACTCATTGTTGAATGCCTTCCAGACGCCATGCGCGCTGTCAATGGCAATCGGGTACGTCACCCGCATCGCGCGCACGGCCTCCTCCACGTTCGCCCGAACTTTCTCGAACGCAAATTCCGGCGAATGCACCCCAAGCACCACGAGCCCCGCGTCCTTGTACTTCTCCGCCCAGTACTTCAAGTAGGGCAACTGTCGCAATGAGTTGATGCACGAGTACGTCCAGATGTCCACCAGCACCACCTTGCCACGCAGCGACTCTCGGCTCAGCGCCGGGGAATTCAGCCAGCCAACCGCGCCGCCGAGCTCCGGCATCGGCCCCTCGTCAACCAAGGCCCCGCTCCAGCGCTCCGCAGCGCGGTTGGTGTTCACGAACGGCAACTTCCCGAACGCCGCCGCGAAACCGACCCCCGCCGCCGCGCCAAGAAAGTTTCGCCGACTGTGGTTGCTGCCATCCATGGTCCGCTGGCCTCGGTGAAATGCGTCAACATCAATGACTACCCCCGCACACTTGAGCGGTGCGTCCTGCGGGACGTTGTGCCCGATGCCGTTCAGGATACCGTGCGCACACGTCCCGGTAAACTTCAAGGCATTCGCCGAAACGATGTCGAGCGCACCGGTTCGGCTCCGACTTGTGGGTGCCGGGTCCGAGGCGGACCGCCGGCGCCGAACCTCTTCCAGGAGAACACCCATGAAGTACCTGCTCATGATGCACCCCCCCCGCGGCACTGGGGACTACGAGATCTTCAACTGGGCGCCCGCCGACATCCAGCCCACATGGCCCACCTTCAACAGATCAATCGCGAACTCGCAGAGGCGGGCGAATATGTGGACGTCGTGGAGCTGATCCCGCCGAAGGCCGCCAAGGTCGTGCGCGCCGGCAAGGGTGGTGAGCCAATCACGGACGGGCCCTTCGCACCGCTCAACATGGCCATCGAAGTGCGCCAGGTCATGAGCAAGCCTGAAAGCGGCCAGGGCGGCACATGACGTGAACGGGATGTGCGGGATGTGCGGCATTTGCAGTATCCGGCTGTTTCCCGTTCAGATCCGGCTTCTTCTAGAATTAGAATTGGGCTCATGTCCGCCTTTTCTCGAACCGGCTCAGCCCCCCATATCGCCCCGCCACGGTACGATTATTCCAGATACCTGGAGGTCCACATCACGCGTATCCTGGCAAGCTCCTCATCCGGAATCTGGAGGAACACTATGGCGACCATTCGCGGAATCAGGCCCTGTCTGTGGTTCGACAGCGAGGCCGAACAGGCAGCCAAGTTCTACACTGGCATCTTCAGCAATTCGCGCATCATAGCGACCACGCACTACGGCGAGGCCGGTATGGCAACGCACCGGCGCCCGCCGGGCTCGGTAATGACAGTTGTCTTCGAACTCGACGGGCACGAGTTCACCGCACTCAACGGCGGTCCCGTGTTCAGGCTCACGGAGGCCGTGTCATTCGAAGTCAGATGCGAGACGCAGGACGACATCGACCACTATTGGAAGAAGCTTACCGCCGGCGGCGACGACAGGGCACAGCAATGCGGATGGCTCAAGGACAAATTCGGCCTGTCATGGCAGATCGTTTCCGAGAACATGGCCGAGCTGCTCGGCGATAGCGATCCTGAAGCTGCGGGACGCACGATGGAGACGATGCTTCACATGAAGAAGATCGACATCGCCGCCTTGGAGCGAGCGCACGCTGGCGAGACAGCGGGCGTGCACGCCTGACGCCTTCCACTTCACGGCGTGTGGGGCCACTGTCTCGGAACAGTGGCCCTCCTATCGCCCGCCAAGCCCTCGCGAAGTAGCTTGTCGGCACACGGTTGCTGTCTTACCCACCAGCACGGGGCGGTCCTTCCGTTTACCCTGCTGTCCGGTGCCAGCAGGGTCGTGGTGTCCAATGTGCTCACGGTGGCCGAAAGCGGTACGTGGGCGGAGACCGTGACCCTCACCGTCAACGGCGCACAGCAGGTCGTCTCGGATGGTGGAACATGGACCAGGGCGGGCGCATCGGTCACCCTCAGCACGAATGGGACGGCGGCCTATCGAGGAACGTTCACCGGCGCCGGCTTCAGCTTCGGCGACGGCGTCTATACTTACGCGTTCGCCAAGTAGGCGCGGTCGCATGCGAAAGGGCACATCGTTCTCCTCGTTGAAATCATGCGCCACGACGGCATCAACTCCGGTCTGGAATCCGATGCCGAGCGCGATGAATACATCTCGCGACGATCGCGAAGCCGTGAACGAGGGCGTCGTCGAGTGGCTACTCGGTTGCCCGGCAAAAGGGTTCTTCGTTACCCTCGAGTCCGAGTCCACGGATCACGTGTGAAGTTGTTGATCCTCGGGCTGTTGTGCTTGGGTGGAAGCGCGTGCACCCCCCTTCCGCCAAGTGAAGCGTCGACTGTATTGGTGAGCAGCCAAGCAGCGAGTTACCGCGCAGACGCCGGGCCTCCGGTGCGGCTGTACGTCCGCGTGCGGGTCCACAACACGAGCGCCAGGGCGCTCTTCCTCACACATTGCGACGACAACGTCATGCACACGGTCGAGCACAGAGTCTGGGGGCGTTGGCGTCCGGTTGACATAGGAGCATGCCCCGCAGTCCTGAGCCCCGCGGTGTCCGTCCCCGCCGGAAGAGACAGCGTGTTCGATATCCGCGTGCTACCGCTGAGCGAGAACGACGTTTCCGGGTTGTGGCGCATCACTGCTCGCATCTACACCGACTCCGGCAGCGCCAACATCAACAACTTTCGTGCGCTCCTGCCGCTGGATTCCACCAGGACGCAACCATTTCGTATTACGGGGCCGTAGCGATAGGTGCCGCGCGACTGCCAGCGTCTGGTCTACAAACAAGCAACCCACCGCAACCCCACGCACATCCCCGGTAACAAATGAGCGAGAGCCTGATTACGGACGTCGTCGCCGCGACCGAATACTGCGTAACCGCAGGCGGCACAGGAGCGCCGTTCGCGACATTGCACATTGGGCGGCCCCAACGGCATGAAGATGGGGATTGGACGTGCAGCCATCAGATCATCGGAGTTGATGGATTCGGGGAGGTGCGCGCAGCTGCGGGCATTGATTCACTTCAGGCACTGTACCTGTGCCTTTACATGGCGAACGCGCGATTGGCGGACTTGCAGCGGCGCCTCGGTGTAGCGCTGTTGGACGAAGGCGGTGCTGATGTTCAGCAGCGTATCCGCATCAAATAGCCATGAATACCCCCCTCATCGGCGCCATCCTGCTCGGCGGGATTGTCGTCATGGTCGCGGCGCGTGCCGTACGCGTGACCCTCGCCCTCCGGCGCCAGCGCGGCGGAGAAGCGCGCGAGTACGACATGTTTCTCGTCGCACAGTATTGCGAGAACCTCGCGCCGCCGGTCGCTGCCCTCCCGTCACAGGCGTGGAGTGACCTCGACATGGATGCCGTGTTTCAGAAAACTGACCGCACAACAAGCTGGCCCGGTCAGCATCTGTTTTACGCGCGCCTTCGACGCGAAGATCATTCGGCGGTCACACTGGACGGTTTTGAGAATGGCGTCACGTCTCTCCTCGGCGACGACACCACCCGCCAGCGAATTCGCGATGCCCTGGTGCCGTTGGGCAATCATCGCGCGAGCGCACTGCCGTGGCTCTTTCAAACCCCCATGGCCGCGCCCCCCACTGCGAGTCGACTCGCGCCACTCCTCAGCATCACGGCACTGGTGTGCATCGCGGGCGCGTTCCGGTGGCCGCAGATGGTGCTTGCCGTCGCGGCATGCGCCCTCGTGAATGCGTACGTGCGTGTCGCGCTCCGCGAACGGATGGTCCGCGTACTTCCCGCCGTGCGAATGCTTCCCGCAATGCACCGCGCCGCGCGCACATTGGCGGCGCTCGATTCGCCCTCCCTGAGTCCGTGCACGACGGCGTTGCGGACATCGGCACCCCGTCTGCACTGGATCTCGCGTGCAGCCGGCTGGCTGTCCTTTGATCCGACGGGTGGCAATGAGCTTGTGGGCTATGTGTACGACTACATCAACCTCCTGCTGCTGCTTGATGTCAGCCTCTTCGTATGGGCCGTGGACCGCATTCGCACGGAGGGCGACACGCTTGCGCAGGCATACGCCGCCCTGGGAGAACTCGACGTACTTCAAGCCGTCGCCACACTTCGGCGCGAGCAGGGGATGTGGGCGCGTCCCGAGATGACTACGTCAATTTCGCGTAGCCTCTCGTTCACCAAGCTCGTGCACCCGTTGCTCGATACACCGGTGCCCAACGCCATTGCCCTCGATGACCAGAGCGTTCTGCTCACCGGGTCGAACATGTCGGGGAAGTCAACATTCCTTCGCACGGTCGGCGTGAACGCCGTGCTCGCGCGCACCATCCGTACGGTGTTCGCTGAAACCTGGCGCGCCACACCGTTTCTTGTCCGCACGTCCATCGGCCGCGCCGACAGTATCCTCGATGGGAAAAGCTACTATCAAGCGGAAGTAGAGGGGGTACGGGCACTGCTCGATCCAGGATCCGGTGCGCCACGCCTCGTGCTCATCGACGAGCTGTTTCGTGGAACCAACTCGGTCGAACGCGTGGCCGCGGCCAAGGCGGTACTCGCGCAGCTCGAGCGCAATGGGGACCAGGTCATCGTTGCCACGCACGACGTGGAACTGCTGGACCTCTTGCCCGAGTACACGACCTACCACTTCCGCGAGGAGGTCCGTGACGGCGAATTGACGTTTGACTACCTGCTCCATTCCGGTGCGTGCGCCACGCGAAATGCGCTGGCGATCCTTGCCCTGAATGGCTATCCGCCCGCCGTGGTAGACGATGCAACAGAAACCGCAGACCGGATCGGTCGACGAGCCGGAACGGACTCGGTGACCAGCCGCGTCGCGCACTCGACAGCCACGCTATGACTCTACGACAGCTCATTGCCTCGACACTACTCTTGGCCCCAACTGTGATGTGGGGCCAGCGCGCCAAACCGCCAAACGTTGTGGACGTCGGCGCCGAAGCACTCGCGTCCCCAGCGCGGCCGGCTTGCCCACTCTGTTCCCTCCTCTACACGCCGGTGACGCCCAAAGCGTCTATTCTGGGACAAGACAGCGCCCAAGTTGCCACCCGCGCGGACCATGTTCGCAAAGGCGCAGTGAGCGGCGCGCTCGCGGGTGGTCTCGCTGGCGCGATCGCGTCATCGCTAGTAGCAACCGGTTGCGATGCTGCGGACATGCACTGCACCCGGCACTCGGTCGTCGTTGTCGGTGCTGCCCTTGAGGGGGCTGCGTTCGGCGCTGTTCTTGGCGCATTGGTGGGATGGGCGTGGCCGACAACGCACCCGCAACCCTCGCCCTGAACGGCCATCCGCCCGTTGGTTCGGTCCCGCCGCTACGCGACTCCTCTCTCTGGCTGCTCGGCACGGAACGCACGATACTCCTCGCTCAACACCGACTGAACGCGCAGCACCGCGAGCAGCAGCGGTACCGTCAGTACGATGGGAACCGCAAGCATGGCGAGTGGGGACGAACTCGCCCAGGTCGCATCCGTGGCGCCGAGAATCTGCATCAGTTGGACGATTGCCATCAGCAGTGTGACGCCGATGCCCGTCACGACAAATACGATTCTTGCCGATGCCCCCACCACGGCTTGCCTGTTCGCCGGTAGTTCGCGGAGGTGCGATTTATCCGGCAGGTTGATGAGCAGCGGATATCGCGCGACAAGCTCCGCGAGCAGGAGCAAGAGCGCATTGACTCCCAGCGCGATGAGAGTCGGTCCAAACCATGCCAGCACGCGATGATCAGTCCACCTGTCCACGCCTCCGGCCACATTGAAATGCAGTGGCATGCTCGCTGGCAATCGCATCGACAAAAGGCTTACCCCGAGCACCAGCAAGACCGCGAGAAGCAGTTGAAGGCGTCGCAAATTCTGAAGCATGGTGGCAATGCGGTCCATGGGTGGGATACCATAGGCTAGCGGCGCGGTCGCGCGTCCACCAGACCGATGGTCGCACGACGCGCGACCATCGGTGCTACTATATAGATCAATGATCTCCCCCGCCCAGCACCTCGTCGTCGCGCTCATCACCCTCGTTGGGGCCGCGGCCAACTCCATCGCCGGCGGCGGCACCCTCCTCACCTTTCCCGCCCTCGTCGGACTCGGCGTCCCCTCCCTCGTCGCCAACGCCACGAGCACCGTCGCCCTCTGGCCCGGCACGCTGACGTCGATGTACGGCTACCGGGACGAACTCCGCGGCGCACGCACCCTCGCCATCGCGTTCTTCATCCCCAGCGTGCTCGGTGGACTCGTCGGCGGCATCCTCCTCACCCTCACCACGCAACGCCAGTTCGACCACATCGTGCCATGGCTCGTGGGCTTCGCCACCACTGTCTTCATGCTCCAGAAGCCCATCCTCACCACCCTCCGCCGCTGGTCACTCGCGCACCCGCATCGCGAAAACCCCGCGTCGCACCGCCCGCCACTCGGCTACCTGGTGCTGCACTTCTTCGTCGCCATCTACGGCGGCTACTTCGGCGGCGGCGCCGGCATGATCATCCTCGCATCACTCGGCCTCATCGGACTCACGAACATCCACCAGATGAATGGCCTCAAGAACTACTTCGCCATCACCTTCAACATCGTGGCCATCGGCGCCTTCGTCTGGAAGGGACTGGTGGACTGGCCCATCGCCGGCACCATGGCCGCGGGCAGCATCATCGGCGGCTGGGCAGGGTCCAACCTCGCGCAGAAGGTACCGCAGGCGTGGATACGCGGTTCGGTCACGGTGATCGGCTTCTCCGCCGCGATCTGGCTGTTCGCGCACACGCGGTAGTTCATTCCCTGCAATCACTTCGGAGCGTTCGGCAAACCATCGATGAAGGCGCGCATCTCGCGAAGAACCTCGGCTTCACGCGACCGAAACACATAGTGATCGGCGTGGGGGATTCGAACGACACGCGCCTGTGGGACGCCCCGCGCGAAGGCGTTCGCCTGCAACTCGGCCGCCGAGTCGGCCTCCGCGATCATTGCACGCGTCAACTGATCCCTCGTCGCGCCGGGTGGCGCCTCCGAGGGAGACGCCCAAATTGCCAGCACCGGCCCGTGAATCGCCGTGTATTTCTGTTCACCGCCGATGATTGCATATGGCACCCGAGCCATCGGTCGAGACGGGGGGCCGCCTGGCTCGACTTCCTCCTTCAGCACCACGTGCAGCCACTTCGCGAACCCGGGCAGGGTCGTGTCAGCCAGCGTGTGCATTGCGCTCCGCCGTTCCTGCGCGCTCGTTCCCGAACCGAACCGCAACTTGTCCAGTTGCCGTTCCATCTCGTTGATGTCGATTGCGAGATTGCCATGTGATTGATCGTAGAACGCATAGTCGTAGCCCGCCTCGAGGTAGATGAGGGCCGCCACCTTGTCCGCATGCCGAGAGCCGATGGAGCTCAGCTCCTCACCGCCCATGGAATGTCCTGCGAGGATCGGCAAACGGAGTCCAAGCGAATCGATCACCGCCAGCACGTCATCGCCAAGTCTGTCTGCCCCATATCCGAACGGGGGCGAACTCGAAAGCCCGAACCCGCGACGCGTAATCCCGTACACGTGATAGTTGGCCGAGAGCTTTGGTGCGAACGCATCGAAGACATGCGCATTGTCGCCGAGGCCCGCGAGCAGGACGAGAGGACGACCTGACCCGCCCCAGTCGAGTACCTCCAGCCGCACGTCGTCGGCGACGGAAACGAAGCGCGCCTGGTGTGGGGACTTGTCTGGGCCCCCCTGTGCTTCGAGGCCTGAGCCAAGAAGCAATGCACACGTCCCTGTGAACGTCAACGTCTTTCGCATTGGTAAGTGCCTCATTGATGTCGACATAACTACCAAATTGTAGAACATATCGCCAATACGCAAGGAACCTGGCGTCGTGAGGTGGAAGACAGCGATCGGGGTGGTCTGGCATTCACGAACGGGGGAGCGTGCCGCATCGGCGGCTCATTTTGATCCCCGGCAAGGCCCACCGCACCGTTGACCCGGCGGCGTGCAACACGGCCCTGGCCGGGTTGGTTCGCCGACATGCACCAACGCACCGACGACCGTACCGCGCGCACCGATCACCGAACACGGTGCGCCGACAATCACGCTGTTCGCGCCGGGTACCGTGCAGCGCCTCGCCCACGACCTGGCCGAGCGGGCCGGTTGTCAGCTCGACGTCGGCATCCACCAGGCCGCATGGTGCACCTCACCGGGCCTCCTGCACCTGCCAGTTGCCCGACCGGCAACACCGACTCGACAGCGCCGTCCTCGGCAGCGGCCTGCCCGGACCGACCCACGAGCAGCACCACACCCACCGTCGTCCCGCGCTCGACGCGAACCAGACACGCTGCCGCCACGCTGAGACTTCACGTCGTCGCCAATGAGATGTGCCGAGTTGGCCGATGCGCAGCGCGCACCGCGCCACGTACCTCGCGCGCTACGCGGCGTGAACCTCGAGCCTCGCGACCGACCCCCTCGCGCGGCGATTCGACCTGATGCCCCACCTCCCTGTGCAGCGCTGCACCGTCAATCCGACGGCGCGCTACGCCGAGTGAGCCGAATCAGCGCGCTGACCAGATGGCATGCCTACGGGCGTCCGACCGGTTGAGCCGTCGGCCGGTCACCGTGGTACCGGACAGTCGGCGTCTCGCACCTCCCCTCAGCCATCGACAGCCACGCCAGTAGTTGTCCCTCGTCACCGCCTTTCGTAACTTCGCAGCACCGTTGCGTGGTCCCCCCCGCAGTACCCTCCCGACACTCCCCATGCGCCTCCGCCTCCTGGCCGCCCTCGCGCTGCTCGCTGTCCTCCCCGCCCGCCAGCACGAGCAGATCGTCTTCGCGCGCGTCTTCCCGCAGCCCGGCCAGATTGGTCTCTACGTGTCCAATGCGGACGGCACCAACGAGCACCCGCTCGTCTCCGCCGCCGACATGGACTACGACGCCACCTGGTCCGCAAATGGCGCATCCATCGTCTTCACTTCCGAACGCAACGGCTCCGCGGATCTCTATCGCGTGAAGCCCGACGGCTCCGCACTCGAACGTCTCACCGACAACCCCGCGTACGACGATCAGGCCGCGCTCTCCCCCGACGGCAAGCGCGTGGTGTTCGTCAGCACACGCGTCGACGGCACCGCGGACCTCTTCACACTCGACATCGCTGCCAGGACCACAAAGGCGCTCACGAAAGGCCCCGGCGGCGACTTTCGCCCGTCATGGTCCCCCGACGGCAAGTGGATCGCCTTCTCATCCGATCGCACGAGCAACCTGCCATCTGCCCGTGGGCGCTGGGAACGACTCCAACTCGCGGAGCTCTACATCATCCATCCCGACGGCTCGGCACTCACGCGCCTTACGCCGCATGGCAACTTCTGCGGCAGCCCCAAGTGGATGGCAGACAGCAAGCACGTCATCGCCTACTGCACCACCGGCGAACAGACACTCGACAATCGCCGCCCCATTCAGGAGCACCCGGAAGACTCGCGCATCGTCTCCGTCGACATCGGCACCAAGGCCTCCGTCGACCTGAATGTCGGCCACGGCGTCAACTTCAATCCCGCCGCGTTAGCCGGCGACGTCATTGGCTACATCCGCAAGGATGGCGACGATCGCGGCATCCACTATTCCAACGGCACGCGCGGTCCTGCCGGCGACATTCGCACCGCATCGTGGTCGCCCGACGGACGTCAGGTGGTCTACCATAAGCGCATCGCGTTCCAGCGGAAGCCGTGGGTCGCCACGTTCAGCCGCAACACGCAATTCGACCTTGCGCTCGCCGGCAACATCTCTCCCTCGTTCAGCCCTGACGGTCAGCGCTTCGCCACCGTCGTTCGCCCCGTCAATGGCAAGGGCGCGGGCATCGCCCTTTCTGTCCCACGGAGCGACACCGCGGTCACCATCTACAGCGACCCCGCCCGCAACATCCTCGCGCCGACATGGTCGCCCGACGGTCAGCATCTCATCTTCGGCATCGGTGCCTTCGACGCATTCTTCAACGGCTTCCACAGCCAGTTCCTCAAGCCTGCCGACCGCGTAGAAGGCGGCGGGCAGGTGGCGATTGTTAACGCCGACGGCACCGGCTTCCGCGAACTCACAAGCGGTGCCGCCAACAACGCTTTCCCCTCCATGTCGCCCGATGGCCACCGCTTCGTCTATCGCACCTTTGGTCCCACCGACGCCGGCCTCCGCATCATGGACATCCAGACGAACAAGATCACGTCACTCGGCAGCGGCTACAACTACGACAACTTCCCCCTGTGGTCCCCTAAAGGCGACCTGATCATGTTCTCGCGCCAGGTCAACGGCGACTACGCCATCTGTACCATCAAGCCCGACGGCACCGGCTTCAAGCAGTTGACGCACACCCGCGGCATCGACGCGCACATGTCCTGGTCCCCCGACGGAGAGCACATCCTCTTTGCGTCGTCTCGCCTCGGGTTCAAGGACGAAGCCATCTACACCGACGCGCCGCAGCCATACGGCGAGATCTTCATGATGCGGTTCGATGGCACCAAGGTGCAGCAGTTGACGGACAACCAGTGGGAGGATGGCACACCAGCGTGGCAGCCAGCGCTGCGTACGGCGAAGCGGTAGTCTCACCGCCGCGGAAGTCCGTGGTACTATCTAGGGACGGTATGGTCGGCACGGCCGCCTCGTCACGATACATGCGCCGCTCTCTTCTCCTTCTGCTTTCATTGTGCGCGATTGGTCGTGCCGCCAGCGCGCAGGCTGTACCGCTTCTACATCCGCTGAAGATGGACACGCTCGTCGCCCCTCCCGTGTCCGCCCGCATGTGGCCTGCCCCCGCGGCCTCCCCGGTTTCCATCCACGAGAACTGGGGGGCGGCAGACGCCATCACCTGGTTCATCGACTCCAAGCGCGTGTTCATTCCGGCCTACTATCAAAATGCCGAGCAACAGGACGCAGTAGCGGATGCCCGCGGGCGCCTGAATCCCGACGATATCAAGAACGTCACCGTACTCAAAGGAGCGGCGGCCGAGAGAGTCGGCGCCTGCCCTGGCACAGCGGTTCTCTGGATCGAGACCAGGAACGGCAATTACAGCACTCGTACCAGGAACTCCGGTCGCTGGCGCGTGGACCTCTGCCCTGGCCGGGCGCTAACCGACAGCCCGTAAGGGGTAGCGTCAATCCACGTCCGCGTCCACGCCTCACGCCAACCGCTGCCCGGACACGCCGCACGCCTCACGCCTCACCCCCGCCGCTCCCCTCACGCTCACGCCGCACGCCAACCGCCGCACGGACACGCCGTACGCCTCACCCCCGCCGTACCCCTCACGTCCACGCCGCACGCCAACCGCTGCACGGACACGCCTCACGCCGAGCCGCCGCCGTTCCGCCGAGCCCGCCACGACAGGACGCAGTTCCAAGCGTTACAATACGTTTGCAGCTGACCGCTTGAATCGACCCTGGCGTTGTTCCGCCGTCTTTCACCGTAAAGGCAAAACGCCTGGACCGGCAGCCCACAACCGTTTCGCAAATGAATTCTCGTTCGTTCCACTCTCGTCTCGTTGTCGTCGCTGCCGCTCTCGCTGCGCTTACCGGCTGTACGCAATCCTCACGCGTGGACGCTTGGCAGGCCAACGAAGGCGGGAACCCAGACTCCGTATCGCGAGGCATGGGCGCCCTGGTCGGTTCCCCTCCCGCGCTCCTCGCGGGTTGCGGGCCGCATCACGTTCTAATTGGCTACGTCGACGCACCGGGCGACATCCGGCCTGAATTCGGCAAGACCGCCGATGGCACGCCCATGATCATTGTGAGCGCGGCGCAACAACGGCGAAACACGGTGGGCGCCGTACTCGCGAGCGTCTACTTCTCTGTTGCCGGGAAGGATGCCGCTGACACCGTGACCATAGAGCTGGTTCGACAGAGCCACCAGACACGCAACGTCGGGCCGGATAAAGGGCAGTTTACTTTCCTTCCAAACCCGGACACACACGGGCCGAACCCTCCGGTGTGGGTGAACCGCAGCGCTCCACCGTGCCAGCGGACGATATGACGGTCAGGCCGTACGTCGCACGTCCACGCCGCACGCCAACCGCTGCACGGACACGCCGTACGCCTCACGCCTCACCCCCGCCGTACCCCTCACG
>JBDUCM010000092.1:0-20445 GCA_040003455.1 bacterium | reverse complement strand
GGCAATCCGCCAACCGATCTCTCGTTGCACAAGGCAAGTCCGGGGTACCGCCTCATCCTGAACAACGTGCTCTTTCCCGCCGCGAAGAAGAAGCCGCTCAAGACCTGATCGGCTGCCTAACGGCGGCCCTTCGGTGTATCTTCAGGGGTCATGGCAACGCGCCCCGCCCCCAAACCGCCCTCGGCTAAGCGCCTCGCCAACTCAGCGTCGGCGGGAATGCGGGCAGCCATCAGGCTGGCGGGTGGTCGCGAGGTGTGCTTCGTCTGCACCCTCGACGAGGAAGGCATCGTACAGACCGCTCGGGTGGCGTCGCGCGGCGACGTCTCCAGCGTACTGGCACTGCCAGGGTTTGCGCGACGCGGCGAAATGCTCGTGCACAATCATCCATCCGGTGTCCTCGAACCTTCGGGACCCGACCTTGACGTTGCCGTCCGCATGCACGACGACGGCATCGGTTTCGGCATCATCGACAACGACGCCAAGCTGCTGTACGTGGTGGTGGAAGTACCGCGAGCGGCCACGAAGGTCAGGCTTGACCCGGCCGCGGTGGCCCGCGACCTCGGCCCCAATGGTGCCATTGCCCGACAACACCTGCGCTACGAAGATCGTGGTAGTCAGCGCGACATGGCAGCAGCCATCGCGCGCGTATACAACGAAGGCGGCGTGGGCTTGCTCGAGGCGGGCACCGGCGTCGGCAAGTCGCTCGGTTACCTCGTTCCTGCGCTGCGGTGGGCCGCTGCCAACGGTGAACGAACCATCGTCTCTACCAACACCATCAACCTTCAGGAGCAACTCGTTGGCAAGGACCTGCCGTTTCTTGCCCGCGCGCTCAGTGACCAGAAGGTCCGCTTTGCCCTGCTGAAAGGCTGGCGCAACTATCTCTGCAAGCTGCGGCTTCAGCAGGCACAGGGTGGCGCCGCACAACTGTTCGACGATGGCATCGCGTCGGAGGTTGCCTCGCTCTCCGCGTGGGCGGCGCGAACATCCGACGGATCGCTGGCCGACCTTCCCGTTCCTCCGCGTCCCGAGGTCTGGGACGAAGTGGCGGCGGAGCCTGACGTGTGCACCCGCATGAAGTGTGAACACTTCTCCACGTGCTTCGTCTTCAAGGCTCGGCGCGCGGCGGCGGAAGCGGACGTGATTGTCGTCAATCATCACTTGCTCCTTGCCGATCTCGCGGTCCGTCGCGCCGCGCAGAACTGGGTGGACGCGGCGGTGCTGCCCGCATATGGCCGGCTTGTGGTTGATGAAGGGCATCATCTCGAGGATGCTGCCGCCGCCCACCTTGGCAGCACAGTCACGCGCCGCGGCCTCCAACGCCTCGTCAATCGCCTGGACCGTCGCGGCAAGGGGTTGTTGCCCATGCTCGCGATGCGGTTGTCCACCAGCAAGGATTTGCTGAGCGCCGCGAGTCTCGATCTCGTGGAGTCGCGACTGGCGCCGGCGGTGCACGCATTCCGCGACAAGAGCGGCCTGATGTTCGACTTCCTCGACGTGTTCATTCAGGAGGCTGGGCAGCCGGTGGTTCGCCTTACGCAGGAGTTCGCGTCGCACACCATCTGGAAAGCCGGCCTGTCTCTCTCTCTCGAAGAAACGCTGGCTGAGATCGAGCTGCTCTCGGAAGGGTTGCGCCTGGTACGCGAGCGCATCGAAGGCAGCACGGCGCTGGACGAGGCGCTCGCGCCACTCCTGAACGAAATGCGGTCCGTCGCCCGCCGCCTGCAAGCGTCGGGTGATGGGCTTCGTCGCGCGCTCGCGCCCCCGCCCGATGACGATAGTGTCCGATGGATCGAGGTGCGCGGACGCGAGAAGTCCGTGGCCGTTGCAAGTGTTCCCCTCAACCTCGCGCCCATTCTCCGTGAGGATCTGTTCAACCGGCTGGACAGCACCATCGTCACGAGTGCCACGCTCACCGCGTCGTCGGGCGACGTCGCGGAAGATGCCGGGCGCTTCGAGTTTCTCGCGGCGCGGCTCGGACTCGACAACGATGCGCTGCGCCCCATCACCGCCGTTTTTCCGTCGCCGTTCGACTATCAGGACCAGGCACTCCTGGCAATTCCGTCGGATGTGCCAGCCCCCAACGTCGACGCCGACGGACACCGCCGAGCCGTCACGAAGATCGTGCTCGATGTCGCGGAGTCGTCCGGGGGTGGACTGTTCGTGCTGTTTACGAGTCATCGCGAAGTGCGTCAACTCGCCATCGAACTGCGTGCGCGCGGAGTCGATGGGCGTTTCCCCTTGATCGTGCACGGCGACGAGAGCCGCGACGCGTTGCTCGATCGCTTTCGTGAATCGGGCAGTGCGATTCTGCTTGGTACCGCATCGTTCTGGGAAGGAGTGGACGTACCAGGTGATGCGTTGAGGGGACTGGTGATCGCCAAGCTCCCCTTCCGAGTGCCTACTGAACCGGTGACAGCGGCCCACTGTGAGGCAATCACGGCGCGAGGCGGTGACCCGTTCGCCGAGTACATGCTGCCACACGCGTCCCTGCGGCTGAAGCAGGGTTTTGGCCGCCTGATCCGGTCCGGCACTGATCGTGGGGTTGTGGTGATTGGCGATTCGCGCATCGTGACAAAGCGGTACGGTCGCGGGCTGCTCGAGGCACTTCCGCCCGCTCGGCGCGCCATCGGGCGATGGGACGCGCTTGCACAGCAGATTGGGGCGTTCTACCGGGCGGGCGCGGGGCAGGGGCAACGCTGAAGCGGGCTGGAGGCCCGATGAACGCGGCATGTGGCCGCGCCTCTCCCCACTCAAAACTGACGGCGATTAACTTCAGAGCATGCCCAATCTCGCGCCCTCGAAGATCGTTTGCGTCGGTCGGAACTACGCCGCGCACGCGAAAGAGCTCGGTAACGATGTTCCGAAGCAGCCGCTGATCTTTCTCAAGCCGCCTTCCAGCATCATTCGAGGAGGAGCATCCATCCGGCTCCCAACGGTGTCCAATCAGGTGGAGTATGAAGGGGAGATCGGTGTTGTCGTGTCCAGACAATTGCGCCGCGCGAATGCCGAAGAGTCACGCACTGCAATTAGTGGAATCGTTGCGGCCAACGACGTGACGGCTCGCGATCTCCAGAAGTCCGATGGTCAGTGGACGCGCGCCAAGGGATTCGACACCTTCTGTGCGTTGGGAGAGGTCGGGCCAGTACCGAACGACCTGTCCACCTTGTCCGTCACCACGCGTGTGAATGGCAGTGTACGGCAGCAAGGCAGCGCGACCGATATGGTGTTCGACATTCCGGCCATTCTGTCGTACATCTCGGGCATCATGACGCTCGAGCCTGGCGACCTGGTGCTCACGGGAACGCCGGACGGTGTAGGGACCCTCGCCCCGGGTGACGTGGTAGAAGTGGAGATCGCCGGCGTGAGCCGAGTCAGCAACCCTGTTTCATTCGACGCATAGTGCCTCCGTTCGCCAAGCAGTTCTCGCTCCTCCCGGAGTATCCGCTCGCAAAGATTCCGCAGAAGAAGCGGGAGCTCCTCGAGCGCGGCATCGACGTCATCGACCTCGGGGCCGGCGACGCCGACTTGGCACCGCCGGAAGAGGCACTGACGCGCATGCGCTCCGCCACGATGGAGCCGCACATGAGCCGATACGGCTTCGGCATGGGGCATCTGGCGTATCGTGAGGCCATCAGCGCCTTCATGCAGAAGCGGTTTGGCGTGGCCTGTGATCCCATGAGCGAGATCGTCCCATTGCTCGGCTCAAAAGAAGGGATCTCGCACCTTGCCTTCGCATTCATGGAGCCCGGCTCCATCGGTATCATTCCGGAGCCCGGCTACAATGCGTATCAGGGCGGAACGCTGCTGTCCGGCGGTGAGGCGTATCGCTATCCCCTCAGGCCGCGTACAAAGTTCCTGGTCGAGCTCGACGAAATCCCCGGCGACGTGCTCGATTGCGCGCGGATTCTATATCTCAATTATCCGAACAATCCCACTGGCGCCGTCGCGCCGCGCGAGTACCTCGAACGTGTTGTGAAGACGTGTGCGGAGCGCGACATCCTGCTGGTGTACGACAACGCATATTCGGAGATGGCGTTCGACGGCTACGTGCCACCGAGCATCTTCGAGATTGACGGTGCTCGCGATGTGGCCATCGAGTTCCATTCGCTGTCCAAGACCTACAACATGACGGGCTGGCGTTGCGGATGGGCTGTGGCGCGCCCCGAGGTGGCCGGCGCGCTGGCGAAGGTCAAGTCGTTTGTTGACACGGGCCAGTTCATGGCCATTCAGGCCGCCGGTGTGGCCGCGCTGGAAAGTTGGGCCACGTTCGTCCCGCGCAATGTCGCGGTGTTCAAGGAGCGGCGAGACGCCGCCGTCACCGCATTCCGTGCCGCCGGCTTCGCCTGTGAGGTGCCACTCGCCACGATGTACCTCTGGATCAAGTTGCCCGAGGGGATCGCCTCGGCCGATTTCGCGGAGAAGCTCCTCGAGGAAGAAGGAGTCGTGGTGATGGCTGGCTCGGCATTCGGCGCGGGTGGCGAAGGGTTCTTTCGCATCTCGTTCATCACATCGCCAGCACGCATCGCGCAAGCTGCGGTTCGCGCCGGTCGCGTCCTTTCGGCCATGATGGTCGGCGCCGCATGACAAAGCGCCGCGCGCCAGGACCACTACTCGTTTCCATCGCTGTTCACGTGGTGGTAGGGTACGCGATTGTGCACGCGGCATTTCATTACGATTTCTCAGGCGACAAAGTGGTGCTTCCGCCGGCACCGGCCGAGGAGCATATCCGCTACCTCGCCGTCACTCCCCCGGCCGGCGCCATCGGAGTCGATACCGCCAGCAAGCCCGCCAAGGCTACAAAGGCTGTGGTACCAGGGCTTGTGGCTCCGCGCCAGATTCCCACGCAGATCGCGCCGCCCGCACCTGCCAGTGGAGGTACATCGGGCGGCTCGGAGGGCGGACGCGGAGTTGGCGGCGGCAACGGCGTCGGCATCACCACTGGCATCATCCCGGCCGATCCCGATCCGCGACTCACCAACGATCCGCACGCGTTCCTGCCCGATCCCAAGACGCACGCCGATCGCGTGGACAGTGCAGTGAAGGCGAGCATCTACGCGTACAACGATTCCGTCGCCCGTGTCATGGCGCGGGCCGGCAAGAAGCCAGGCGACTGGACGTTCGAGAAGAATGGCCAGAAGTGGGGCATGGACGGCAACAACATCTATCTCGGCAAGTTCGCCATCCCGAGTGCCGTGCTGGCAGCACTGCCCATTCGCATTCAGGGGAATCCCGGCGAGTCCATCGCGGACCGGCTCTCGGGTTCACGCCGAGCCGACTTGATGCTCCACGCGCAATCGGGGTATCACGACGACGAATTCAAGTCCGCAGTGAAGCGCATTCGCGAACGGAAGGACAAGGAGCGCAGCGAGCGCATGGGCCGCGACGGCGACAGGCCTCTTCCCATTGGGCCGGACAGCACGCACCACTAGGCGCGCCGGTGACGCTATCGCCGTCCTCAGTTCTCCTGCGACTCCAGGTTCACTGACAGCGTCGGCTGGAGCGTCAGTTCCATGAAAGGCCGGAACACACCACACACCACGCCAAGCACCGCGAAGTCATCCTTCGGGCCCACCTCGATGGCGCGTTCCGCATCATTGGCCGGCTCCAGGACGATCATCGCGCCCCGGTGTGTGAGGGTCTTGATGGTCGCGTCCTCACCCAGGCGCGCGGCCACGATGTCTCCATCCTTTGCGCGCGTGGACGGAGAGATCAACACGTAGTCTTCGTGGAAGATGCCGCGGCCGATCATGGATTCTCCCTTGATGCGCAGGAAGAAAACATCGTCGCTGGGCAGGAAGCGCCGGTCCATGGTGATGTGCCCCGAGCGGTGATCGGGTAGCAATGCCGGTTCCCCAGCGTGCACGCGCCCGTAGTACGGTACCGGTTGGGTATTTGCCTGTCCGGAGTACCCTACAATGCGCACACCGCGCGACCGTGAGTGATCACGCTCGATGAATCCCTTGAGCGACAGGGAGCCCAGCAGATCGCTGACCGTCTTGGTCGACTTGATGCGAAACTTCTTCGCGATTTCGCGAATGCTTGGCTGATAGGTATTCTCCGCAAGGAAATCGATAAGGTAGTGGTACACCTTACGTTCCAGCGGCGTGAGCGGTTCCGTCATGATCTCACCGGCATCACAAAAGTGGTCGGAATCGTGCCAACTTGACCCCGATTTCTTGCATATGTCCAACTAATGTACGGTCCGGCGGCAACAGCGCAACAGTTGACCGCTCATATGCCTGGGCCGACCCGTCCTCGGTCATCCGTTTTTCGTCGCGAGTTTGCCTGCCAGTTCTCCGCACTCCGCACTCCGTACTCCGTGCTTCGTCGTCCGTGTCCGTTGAGCGAGCGGCGCGGATCACGAACGACGGGTTACGAACAACCGGTGACGGAAAACGGGTAGGAACACGCGCGACGAACAACGGATGACGGACGCACTGGGCTCCTAGACGCTCGCCGAGGAAAGCATCACCAGCCCGGCGTCAATTCGGGCCAGCGAACGCGCGCGACCGAGTAGGGCGAGGACATCGAAGATACCGGGGCTGATGCTCAGGCCGGTCAGCGCAACACGGAGTGGTTGGAAGATCTTCCCCGCCTTGTCGCCAAACCCTGCGCGCTCGGCAACCTCGCGCAACGCGCCTTCCATGAGCACCGGATCCCACGCGGGCAGCGCGGACAGGGAGTCGTGTACGTCGCGGAGGATGGCGATCGTCGCGGGCCGGTCCTTCCACTGCTTGGCCACAGCATCCGCGTCGTATTCCAGCTCGTCCAGTAGATACGGGCGCGATTGCACGACGATGTCGTCGATGGTGCGGGCGCGCACCTTGAGCAGGTCGAGCAACGACACGAGCCAGTCGCTGTTCCGCTCCATGGCCTCGGCCGTGGTCAGTCCCTCCGCGACCAGTGCGGGGACCACGCGCGCGGCGAGATCTTCGGACGAGACCAGGGCGAGATGCTGGCCATTCATCCACTCCAGCTTCTTCGTGTCGAAGATGGCAGCCTTCTTCTGAAGCCCGGCGGGATCGAACAGTTCGATCATCTGCTCCAGCGTCATTACCTCGATGTCGTTGCCCGGAGACCATCCAAGCAGCGCGAGAAAATTGAGCATGGCGCTCGGCAGGATGCCCAGGTGCTGGTAGTCGCCTACCGCCGTGGCTCCGTGACGCTTGCTCAACTTCTTGCCATCGAGGCCGTGAATCATGGGAAGGTGCGCGAACTGCGGCAGCCCGGCGCCCAGCGCCTCATACAGCATGATCTGCTTGGGCGTGTTCGAGATGTGGTCGTCCCCGCGCATGACCAGGGTGATGGCCATGGCGATGTCATCACTGACGACAGCCATGTTGTAGATGGGCGTGCCGTCAGTACGAAGGACGATGAAATCCTCGATGTCCTTGTTGGGGAAGGTGATGTTCTCGTGCACAAGGTCGAGCCAGCTCGTCGTACCCTCCGGCACGCGGAAACGGACGGTGAACGGCGCGCCCGCGCCGACGCGTTGCTGGATCTCGTCAGGCGCCAGCCGGTCGCATCGGCGGTCGTACCTGAAGCTGTCCCCGGCCGCCTCCGCCGCCTTGCGCCGCTCCGCGAGCTCATCCTGGGTGCAGAAGCACCGATAGGCGGTGTTGTTGTCCAACAGGCGATAGGCATCGGCGCGGTTGCGCTCGGCGTTGGCGCCCTGATACACGACCTCTTCGTCCCAGCGCAGGCCGAGCCACTCGAGGCCTTCGAAAATGGCGCGAGTGCTTTCATCGGTACTGCGCGCCTTGTCGGTATCCTCGATGCGGAGCAGGAACTGCCCGCCAAATTTCTTGGCGTAGAGCCAGTTGAAGAGCGCCGTACGGGCGCCGCCAACGTGGAGATAGCCGGTTGGCGAGGGGGCAAATCGAAGGCGGGGCGCAGCGATGCGAGCGGTCATGACCGGCGGCACGTCGTGGGAGAAAGACGAAGGCCCGCCGCGGGCGGCGGCGGGCCTTCTCAGCGGAGAGGGAGGGATTCGAACCCTCGATACCAGTTTCCCAGTATGCCGGTTTAGCAAACCGGTGCCTTCAGCCTCTCGGCCACCCCTCCAGGACGCAACGTGGTGTGCGGCCAGCAGAGAATGTAACCGGACGCGCGCCGTCGCGGCAACCCGCGCCCTACGCGCGCTTGGATCGGATCGCGCCACCCGGTAACATTCCGATCCAGCCTCAAACAACGAAACGACGTGTCTTCCAATATTCCCCCGGCGTCGCCTGCGGCCCCGCATCGCGATTTCATACGCGACATGGTGGCCTCCGACGCAGCATCCAATCGCTTCGGACGGCCGATCGCCACGCGCTTTCCGCCGGAGCCGAACGGCTTTGGTCATCTCGGCCATGTGAAGTCGATTTGCCTCAACTTCGGCATTCGTGACGAGTTCGGCGGCCGCTGCAACCTGCGATTCGACGACACGAATCCGTTCACGGAAGACATCAAGTACGTCGAGGCGTTCAAGCGCGACGTGCGGTGGTTGGGCTTCGAATGGGACGCTGAGCTGTACACCAGCGACTACTTCGGACAGCTCTACGAGATTGCTGAACGACTCGTCATGGCCGGCAAGGCGTATGTCGACTCCCAGAACGAGGAAGCCATTCGCGAAGGCCGCGGCACGGTGAACGCCGTGGGCACGGCAAGCCCCAATCGCGATCGCTCCGTTGACGAGAACCTCGACATGCTCCGCCGCATGCGTGCTGGAGAGTTCGCGGATGGGGCGCACGTGTTGCGGGCGAAGATCGACATGGCGCACCCCAACATGGTGATGCGCGATCCCCTGCTGCTGCGCATTCGTCACGCGACCCATTACCGGCAGGGCGACACGTGGTGCCTGTATCCGCTTTACGATTTTGCGCACGGCCTGTCGGACGCCATCGAGGGGATCACGCACTCCCTCTGTACACTGGAGTTCAAGGACAATCGCGACGTCTACGAATGGCTGGTAACTGCAGCGGGGTTCGACCATCCGCCGGAGCAGACCGAGTTTGCGCGGCTGGAAGTGGACTACACCATCCTCAGCAAGCGGAAGTTGCTGCGCCTGGTCAATGACGGATTGGTCTCGGGGTGGGACGATCCGCGCATGCCGACCATTGCCGGCATGCGTCGGCGTGGCGTCACGCCGGAGGCCCTGCGAAAGTTCTGCGATGTCATTGGTGTGGCGCGCAAGCCAGCGCGAACGGAAATCGCCACGTACGAGCACGCGGTTCGGGACGACCTGAACATGCGCGTGCCGCGCGTCATGTGCGTGGTGAATCCGCTCAAGGTGGTCGTCACCAACTTTCCGGACGACGCGATCGAGTGGCAGGACGCGAGCTACTACCCGCACGACGTGCCACTCACCGGGACGCGGAAAATCCCGTTCTCGCGCGAACTGTACATCGAGCGCGACGACTTCATGGAAGATCCGCCGAAGAAGTTCTTCCGGCTGGCGCCCGGTCGTGAGGTACGCCTGCGGTACGGATACTTCGTGACGTGTACCAACGTGGTGAAGGACGCGGACGGCAACGTGGTGGAGGTGCACTGCACGTACGATCCCGCCACACGTGGCGGCGACGCGCCCGACGGACGAAAGGTGCAGGGCACTATTCACTGGGTGTGCGCCCGGCATGCACTCGACTGCGAACTCCGCCTGTACGACCGGTTGTTCACCATCGCTGATCCGGACGCTGTTCCCGATGGGCAGGATTTCCTCAGCGTGCTCAATCCCGACTCCCTCGTCACCATCCGCGGCGCGAAGATCGAACCGAGCGTGGCAGGGGATGGGCCGGCCTCCCGGTACCAGTTCGAGCGTACGGGCTACTTCGTCGGCGACGAGATCGACTCCGGGCCCGGCGCGCTTGTCTTCAACCGCACGGTCACGCTGCGGGACAGCTGGGCGAAGCTGAAGGACAAATAGCCTCCGCCGCGCCGCGCACCCGGCGCGAAGCTACCCTGAACGTGCGCTCCGTCACACAAGGTTTCGTGACGGTGCCGGGTCGGCGACAGTCGAAGCTTCATGCTGCTCTTCCTCTGTATTGCCTTCGTCCTTTCCGGCGCGGCCGGACTCGTATACGAGTCCATCTGGACGCGCTACCTGGGATTGTTCGTCGGGCATAGCGCGTATGCGCAGGTGCTCGTACTCATCATCTTCCTGGGCGGAATGTCCGCCGGCGCCTTCATCATCGGCCGGCGGTCCGAGCGCGTTCGGAAACCGCTGCTGTGGTATGCCTTGGTGGAGCTCGCCGTTGGCGTCATTGGCCTGGTCTTTCACGACGTCTTCGTGTGGACCACGCATGTCGCCTACGACTCGCTCTTTCCGGTGCTGGGACCTGGCGCCGCACACTCAGTTGCGAAATGGGCCATCGCGGCACTGCTGATTCTGCCGCAATCCATTTTGCTGGGCGCAACGTTTCCATTGATGACAGCCGGCGCACTGCGACTCACATCGCGCCGCGCGGGACGCACCATCTCGCTCCTGTATTTCGCAAACAGCCTGGGCGCAGCCGGCGGTGTTCTGGTGGCGGGGTTCGTGCTCATTCAGATCGCGGGACTTCCCGGAACGCTCGCCGCAGCCGCAATGATCAATCTCGTCGTGGCGGCCGCCGTCTTTCTCCTGTCCCGACGCCACGAAGTGAGCGAGGAAGACGATCCCGTCGCGTGGACAGGGCCATTGGAGCCGCGCTTCGAGGCCACAGCAGAACGCGCAGGACCGTCATCGGCAATCCGCGTATCGGGGGCCCACGGCGAGGTCGGCCCGTCGCGCGAGCTCACCATCATGCTCCTTGCGGTGAGTTTTGGAACCGCCGTGTCGTCGTTCATCTACGAGATCGGCTGGATCCGCATGCTTTCCCTGGTGCTCGGATCCGCGACGCACTCGTTCGAGCTGATGCTGTCCGCCTTCATTCTCGGGCTGGCCAGCGGTTCATTCGCCATCCGGCGACGGAGCGACGGCGGCGCCGGTTCCCTGCGGACGTTGGCGTACGTGCAACTGGCCATGGGTGCGCTCGCCGTTGCGACGTTGCCCCTGTATGTACGCTCGTTCAGCTGGATGGCGGACTTCATGGGCGCATTCACCACCACGGCCTCTGGATATCGCGCCTTCAGCCTGTCGCGATACGCGATCTGTCTCGTGGTCATGTTGCCAGCCACCTTCTGCGCCGGCATGACGCTCCCACTCATCACGCGGCTGCTGCTGCGCGGCGGGAAAGGTGAACGAGCCATCGGCATGGTGTACGGCGTCAACACGCTGGGATCAATCGTCGGCGTGTCGCTCGCCGCACTCGTGCTCTTGCCGTGGCTCGGACTCAAGTGGCTGCTCATCGGGGGAGCGGCTATCGATGTTGGATTGGGCCTGACATTGCTCATCCGCGATCACGGCGCAGTACGGTGGTGGGCCGACCGCCGCGCCTGGTCCCCCGCCTTGATAGGGGTGGGGCTTCTGTTCGTGATTGGCGCGCGCGCTGACTTCGATCAAGGCATCCTTACCAGCGGCGTATTCCGCTATGGCCGAACGCGCGCTGCGGGCACCGCCTCCATGGCGTTCTACTCCGACGGACGCACGGCCACGGTGAGCGTCCGACGTCTGACTGCAACAGGCGGGCTCTCCCTGTCCACCAACGGAAAGCCCGATGCGTCGCTCGGTCCGGAGTGGTTCAAGCCACCGGCCCAGCAAGGGCAGTTCAACTATGACGCGTCAACGCAGGTGCTCTTGCCCCTCATCCTCCTGGCCCACGCTCCGCAGGCGCATGTTGCCGCCGTGATCGGTCAGGGTTCGGGCATGTCGTCGCACACGCTTCTCGGTGATCCGCGATTGAGCAAGGTGGTCACCATCGAGATCGAGCCGGAGATGCTTCGTGCCTCGCGCATGTTCTATCCGGCCAACAGGCGCGTGTTCGATGATTCGGTACGGTCCGTCTTTGCCATCGACGACGCGCGGTCGTACTTCGCGTCCCAGGGTGAGCGGTACGACCTGATCCTCTCGGAACCATCCACGCCCTGGGTGGCCGGTGTGTCCGGCCTGTTCACGAGTGAATTCTATGCGCATTCCAAACGCTTCCTCACTCCCGACGGTGTATTCGGCCAGTGGCTTCACCTGTCCGAGATCAACGATGGACTGGTGCTGAGTGTAGTGCGCGCGGTGGCTGAGAATTTTCCCTCGTACACCATCTATGCGGTGGGGAATCGCGACATCCTTATCGTCGCAACCAACAAGCCGGCACTGCCCGCGCCGGATTGGTCGGTGTTCAAGCTTCCTCCCATTGCCGAGGAGCTGCGTCGCGTCTATCCGCTGACCACGCCGCTACTCGATGCGCTGCACATGGTGGACGCGGCAACCCTCTCGCCGCTCGTCGCCGGCGGCGGTGGCAATTCCGACTTCTTTCCAACGCTCGACCTCGGGGCTGAGCGCACGCGATACATGAACGAAGGTGCCTTCGGGTTCATCGGCCTGGTGAGTGACCGGTACGCGATCGCTCCCATCATCGAAGGTCGCCGCGCCGGGGCGACGGGTGAACGCTATACGCCCATCAACTTCGTGCCTCGTCTCGAGGCCATGGAGCTGGCCGCGCGGCAACGCGACCAGCAATTTGACGGAGCAAGTCCGCAGATGCTGGCAACGGTGGAGCGGGCACGCGCCATCGACCTGCTGGTGTCAGGCAACCACGCGCCGTTGGACTGGCACGTGTGGGCGGGAGCCATTCGAGAATCGGAAGAAATGCGCGCGGGGGGAACGGCGGGGGTCGCCGACTCCGCCTTCTACGTCGCGGTCAATCGATATCTCGATGCGCAACACGCCCCGACAGAGGCGCGTGCCACCATCGCGTTCCTGCACGGGCTCGCCGCATGGGATTTTGCGGAGGCATCGCGCGCCGCTGGAGTGCTGGTCCCACTCGCGGTCAAGGGTGACCTCTGGATGCCCGCGGACGAACTTCGCGAGGGCGCAGTGTTGGCACGCCTCAAGCTCGGTGACGTCCGCGGTGCGCGTTCCGTCTTCGACGCCTTGGCACCCAGGTCGGCGCGCGACGTGAATGATGTGCGACCGCAATTGCTGAACGCGTGGATCGCGGCGAGTGAAAAGCCGAAGTGATTGGGGTGCCTGCCATCAGGCATCATCAATCAGGCCGCGCTCGATCCCGGCGCGCACCGCTGATGTTCGATTCTCCACGCGGAGCTTCTCGAAGACGTGCACCAGGTGCGCCTTCACCGTTGGTTCCGTGATGCCGAGGGTGGCAGCAATTTCCTTGTTTGCCGCCCCGCGGGCCACGCACCGCAGCACTTCGCATTCGCGGTCGGTCAATGCCGCGCGTGACGGCTGCTGCCAGTGTGCCATCAGCCGCTCCGTGACCACCGGAGCCAGGTAGCGCTCGCCGCGCGCAATTGCACGCAGGGCGCGAAACAGCTCGTCGTGCGGCACGTCCTTCAGCAAATATCCAACCGCGCCCGCCTCGATGGCGCGCAGCACTTCGCCGTCGGTCGCGTAGGTGGTCAACACGACCACGCGCGTTGCGGGGCGATCACGAAGGATCTCGGCGGTCGCGGACACGCCGCTTTGAACGGGCATTCGCAAATCCATCAGCACCAGGTCGGGCACGAGCCGTGCGGCCGACGCCACGGCCTCGGCACCATTGGCCGCTTCCCCCACGACCTCGAAGTCGGGCTGACTCGCGAGCACGCTCGCGATGCCGCTGCGCACGATGGGATGATCGTCGGCCACGAGGACACGAATCCGCGCGGTCACCCGTCGCGCCCACTCACCGGCGGTGAAGCGGCGATCGCGGAGAGGGGCATGGCGATGGTCAGGCTGGTCCCCTCGCCGATGGTGCTGTCGATGAGCAGGTGACCACCGAAGCGGCGCACGCGCTCGCGCATGCCCGACAGTCCGAGCTTTTCGTGTCCCAACGTTTCCGAATGCGCGAAACCACGCCCGTTGTCCTCCACGGTGAGCAGCACGAGGCCGTCGACACTGGCAAGGGTGATACTCACGTGCGATGCGTTGGCGTGACGTGCCACATTGCTCAGCGATTCCTGCGTGGCGCGAAGGAAGATCACCTCCGCGTCCGGCTGGAGTGCAGGGAGGGGTTCTGCCGAGAAGGTGGCCTCCACCGTATTCGCCTCGCTCCATTGTGCGACAATCCTGCCGAGAGCCGCGGTGAGCGGCGCGTCGGTGAGCTCCGTAGGGCGGAGCGCGAGCACCACTCGGCGGATCTCCCCAAGACTCGAGCGTGATACGGATTGGGCATACTGCAGGTGGGGAAGCACGGCGCGAAGTGACGCGGCGTGATCCGCGCTCGCCGCAGGATCGCCTCCGGGGCCGAGTGCGAGTTCAACGGCCTCGAGATGTTTGATGACGCTAGCAAACGCTTGCGCGAGCGTATCGTGAATGTCACGCGACAGCCGCTGGCGTTCCTCGAGAACGCCTGCGTCGCGTGCGCGTTCCGCAAGATCGCGTTGCGCCTCATCCAGTTGGCGCAGCAGGCTCGCGCGAAGGGCGGCCTCACGGTTGGTGCGATGGATGTACAGCAACACCGTGCCGATCATGATGCCCGTGGCGAGAATCCCCCCAACCTGGCCGAGGAGCGTGCCCCGACCGAGCCGCAGCGACTGTCGTGCGGAAACGAAGGTCAGGAAGGCCACGACCAGGGCGAGGATCACCGCAGCCCATGCGAACGGAAGGAAGATGAATCCCTGAAGAATGGCGCCGAGTGCGAGGAGACCGTACGCGCTGTGGATCCCCGACGCCACCACCACCAGCACCCAACACAGCGGCACGAACGTGAGCACCGCCCAGGTACGCTGAAGAATCCAGTCGTAACGCGTGTACCCAACCACATGATAGAGCACGAGCGCAGGTACCAGTGCAAGGAGCCTGGATCCTGACGGAGACGCGACGAGCGAAACAACGCCGCCGGCGCGATCCATCACCACGTATGTGGCGACAATCAGTACGGCGAACTGCGTCGTGATCCACACGCGAAGCCAGAGCTGCGCATTGTGCGCGAACAGCGGTTCCACTGGGTCGTGCGCAGCAGCGTCGGTCATGGGATGAGTATGGCCAACGCGCAGCCGAGACGCATCCATCAAAAGTCGTAGCCGGTGCAAACCATCGGACAATGGTTATGCGGGGCGCCCAACTCTACCATGCAGTCATGAGCTCAGCGTCGCGTGCATCCATTCTCCAGGGGCTGTCGGGCATGACGGTCAATCCGTTGCGCACCATCCTGTCCACCCTCGGTATCGTCATTGGCGTGGCGTCGGTGATCACGACGCTGTCACTCACGGACGGCCTGGAGCGCTATGCCCGAGACCAGATCGCCGCGCAGACCGACGTGCAGTCCATCACCATCAGTTCGCGGACGCAGGAGGTCAGGGACGGCTTCGCCTTTCCCGTAGGTGGCTATCCTGTTCTCGGCCTGACCGATGCGGCCGAGCTGCAACGCCGCCTTTCGTCAGCGGGTGAGGTTTCGATGGTCACGAGTGGGTTGGCGATCGTCGCGAGCCCATCGGCCACGCCACACGCGGCCACCGTCACCGCCACGCTGGCGAACTATCCGGTGTTCGGGCGAAAGGATGTGGCCCTTGGGCGGTTCTTCACCGACGGCGAGATCTCGCGCAATGCTCCCGTGGTGGTGCTGTCGCACAAGCTGGCCGCCGAACTCTCACCGAATGGCGACCCGGGGTTGATGGTGGGGCGGGTGGTGCGCGTGCGAAACCGGCCGCTTGCCACCGTAGGGATCATGCCCGCGTACACCGGGGAGCGTTCGTTTCAGGTGTTCGTTCCCCTGCGTGCCGCCGCCTCCACGTTCGGCTCGCGCGAGCCCATCACGCCCAACCTGATCGTGCGGGCGAACAGCATCGAGTCGGTGGGCGCGGTTCGAGACGCGGTGGAAGAGTGGCTGGCCGGTCGGTACCGCCACTGGGAGAACCGCGTGACGGTCACGTCGAATGCTGCTCGCCTGGAAGAGGCTCAGGCGGCCATGCTGGTGTTCAAGCTCATCATGGGTGCCCTGGCGGGTGTTTCCCTGGTGGTGGGCGGCGTGGGCATCATGAACGTGCTTCTGGCGAGCGTTGCCGAACGAACGCGCGAGATTGGCGTCCGAAAGGCTCTTGGCGCTCGGCACCGTGACATTCTCTACCAGTTTCTGGCAGAGTCTGTGGCCATTTCCAGCGTGGGCAGCGGGGTGGGGACCGCTGCGGGCCTCGTGATGGCCTTTGTGCTGGCGGCGATCGTGCGGACACAAGTGCCGGGAGCGCAGTTGTACGCCGCCATCACCGCCGCAACGATGGTCACCGCGGTACTTTCCGCCGTGGTGATCGGGCTCACATTCGGGACCTTCCCAGCGCTTCGGGCTGCCCGTTTGTCACCGATCGACGCGATCAGGCACGATTGATTTGCCGCGATCCGCCTACAAACCGCAACGGGCAGGGTGAGATTCGAACTCACGAGACCCGCGAGGGTCCGCCGGTTTTCAAGACCGGTGCATTCAACCGCTCTGCCACCTGCCCAACAGGTGCCGCCGTTGCGTTGTAGAACACGGCGACAAGGGAAAATCGCATGGCACGCCCTCCGGCGCCATGTCTGCGCAGAATTTGGCCTGGTATGACACAAAGATTCTTGGTGACCGCGCGCCGTTCGGGCTGGTTTTTGCCGGGTGTAAGGCGCCTTACTGGGCCGTCGAAGAAACACTAGACTTCCAGTGGGTACCATCCCTGATGCACCGGACTCCCGACCACGCCGACGTGGAGGGTCAGACTCACCTGCGGTGTCCCCGTCTATACACCGCAGCGTAGCGCACTCAATCCCAGACGACCGATCCTGCGTGACTACTCCGGAACTCGTCGCTCATCCAAGCCGAACGGTATCGTCCGCCATCGCCAACAACGCGCCCCTGGTGATTGCCGTGGAGGCGACGCGCCTCGCGCGTGAGGTGCGGGGCATCGGGCGGTATGTCCGTGCCATCCTGCCGCGCCTGCTCGAGCAACGACCTGGTGTTCGGCTGGTGTTGTTCGTCAAGAACATGCGCCACGCGGATTCCATCCCGGCAATCTTCGGCGACAGTCCATCACTGCGTCATCGCATCGAGATCCGCCCCGTACGTGAGATGCCTCGGTGCGACGCCGATGTCTTCTGGTATCCGTGGAATATCGCGAGCCCACTGCCGTCGCGAGGCGCCGTGGTGGTGACCGTGCACGATGTCGCGCCGCTCGCGTTCCCCGATCCTCGCATCTACAAGGGTCTGAAGAACCTTCGGTGGCGTCGCCGCTATCGGGCCACGTCCGAGTTCTCCGACGTCATCATTGCCGACTCCGCGTTCACCGCTGACGAAGTCCATCGCCACCTGGGCTTTCCGTACGACCGGATGCGCGTGGTGTTGCTCGCGGCAGACGACCTCACCATTCCGTCGCTCGAACGTGACGCCGCCGCGCTGGAGCGGTTGGGGATACAGCAACCGTTCGTCCTCTCGGTTGGCGCCGCGGACCGACGGAAGAATCTCGCATTGGTTACCCGCGCGATGGAGCGCGTGGTGCAGTCGATGCCGGATGCCACGCTGGTCCTGGCCGGCCCGCGCGGCGACAAGGCAGCCGAAGCAGGTGCGCCGTGGCGGCGCACGCTGGGATTCGTCAGCGAGGAAGACCTGGCGACCATCTATAGATCGGCCGCACTGCTTGTGATGCCGTCCACGTATGAAGGATTCGGGCTGCCGGTACTCGAGGCCATGCGAATGGGCACGCCGGTGATCTGCTCGCGCGCATCATCGCTGCCCGAGGTGGCCGGCGACGCCGCGATCTGGGTGGACCCCAACGACGACGCTGGTCTGGCCATGAGTATCGAGCGTGTGCTGACCGACGCGGGTCTGCGCAGCAGAATGAGCGCCGCGAGCATGGCACAAGCCTCGCGCTTCTCGTGGGACGAGACGACTCGGCTCACGCTCACCGCGTTCGACGATGCTCTGAAGCGGAGCAGGCGCACACCCAGGTAGTTCCTGCGGAGGTCCACATGGCTGGCGACACAGGTGAGCTGTCCGGACCTGATTTCACCGCAGGCGTCGATGCGGAATCCCTTCAGGTCGGCGCCAAACTGCTCGGCCATGCGTTCGGCTCGGCGGTGCTCCTTGTCCGGCTGAACGGCGAGTTCGTGGCTATTGGCGCCACGTGTACGCACTACGGCGCCCCGCTCTCCCAGGGCGTGGTGGACGGTGACACGGTGCGTTGTCCCTGGCACCACGCCTGTTTCAATCTCCGCACGGGAGAGGCGCTCCGCGCACCCGCCCTCAATCCTGTCGCGTGCTACGAGGTGGAGCGGCGGGGCGCTCGCGTTGTCGTCACCAGAAAGGTTGAACGGGATCCGCTGGCTCCGTCATCGAGTCGTCCCGCGCCGGTCAACCCGTCGCGTCGCATGGTCATCGTCGGAGCCGGCGCGGCGGGAGCAGCGGCTGCCGAAATGCTGCGACGTTCGGGGCACACTGGAAGCGTCACCATGATCGACGCGGAACCGGATTCACCATACGATCGACCGAATCTATCGAAGGACTTCCTCGCCGGTTCGGCGCCGGAGGAGTGGATCCCATTGCGCGCCGCCGGTTTCTACGCTGAACATCAGGTGAACATCGTGCGCGGCCGTGTCACGCGGGTCGACATCGCCTCTCGAACCATACACGTTGACGGGCAGGCGTCCATTTCGTATGACGCGCTCCTGCTCGCAACCGGCGCTGAGCCCGTACATCTGGGGATTCCCGGCGACGACCAGCCGCACGTGCACTATTTGCGCTCATTGGCCGATAGTCGCTCCCTCATTGCGGCAATCAGTCACGCCACGCGGGCCGTGGTCATCGGCAGCAGTTTCATCGGCCTGGAGGTCGCGGCATCCTTGCGCACGCGCGGGCTCGACGTGCACGTCGTGGCGCCGGAATCAGTTCCGCTCGCCCGGGTGTTGGGCCCCGAACTTGGCGCGTTCGTCAAGAGGCTGCACGAAGAGAAAGGCGTGGTGTTTCATCTCGAGCACAAACCCCTCCGCATTGACGGCGACGCAGTGGTGTTGGACGATGGGACTCGCCTCTCAGCGGATCTCGTCGTGGTCGGCGTGGGCGTACGGCCCCGCCTCGAGTTGGCCGAGCACGCGGGCCTCGCGATCGATCGCGGCGTCAGCGTCAACGAATATCTCGAGACCTCGGCACCAGGGGTATTTGCCGCGGGCGACATTGCCCGCTGGCCCGATCCGCACAGCGCCGCGCGCATCCGCGTGGAACACTGGGTCGTTGCCGAGCGGATGGGACAGACGGCCGCGCGCAATATGCTGGGGTTCTTCGAGAAGTACGAACAGGTGCCGTTCTTCTGGAGTGCGCACTACGACGTGAGCATCAACTACGTGGGCCATGCGGAGCACTGGGATGCCATCCGCATGGATGGACGCCCGGACGATCGTGACGTGTCAGTCCGCTTGGAGTCGGAGGGACGACTGCTCGCTCTCGCCACCATCTTCCGCGACGAAGAGAGTCTGCGTGCGGAGATTGCCATGGAGCGTCGAACCGACAACGGCTGACGCGGCACGCTGCGCCGCTTAGGCCGCCACGAACGCGGCCGTCCACGCCGTCTGGTTTTCATCCTGCTGGATCAGGCCGTCCACATCCACGACGAGCGCAGTGCCATCCCTGTGAATAGGCAGCCGGTCCATGTCCCGCGTTGCTCGGCCATCGATGAACGATCCGTCTGCGCGATAGTGCGACTTGTGCTTCGGGCACACGAACTGGCTATCGCCCGCGTCCCATCGCAGCGCGGTATTCTGGTGTGGGCACGACAGCGAGAACGCGTAGACCTTTCCTGCCGCACGCGCGATGATGACCGAATTGTCCTTGTCAATGGACACACCATCCACCGTCGGGACTGCATAGCGTTTGTCCTGCGCGCGATCACCGCGTGATGACGGCAGGCGTACTGCATCACCGATCGGGACAGTGTCCATGGCGCCCGCCTTGCTGGCACTCGCGCCGAAAAGACCGAGTGATGCGAAGACGAGACCGGCCGCGCGAATGAATTCGCGGCGCTCGACCGCCTTGGGAGCATTGATGGCCTCGTGCAGCGAACAGGTGCCGCCGCACGCATCGTGGTTGAGCGAATGATCTGACGTGAGAGGTGTCATATGTATTTCGCGAGCGTGGTCGCGTGATGGACAAGGGGTCTGATGAGGAGCGCTGAGTCATACCCCATTGCACCCGGTCGCGGTCCACTGCTCGGCAGGGCGCACTCATGCGACGGTCATCGAGCGCACAGTGCGCGATACGATCAATGATCGCCCACCAGCATGATGCCGTAGCCAACCGCGGCCGTGCCCATGGAGATAAACGCGATTTTCCGATGCTCGGTGCGCGCGGACTGCGAGTGCTTGGCCTCGTCGCCGAGCTTGATGCCCGCGTAGGCGAATCCGGCATCGGATGCGAGCAAGAGTCCGGAATGCAGCCACCGCTT
>JBDUCM010000091.1:0-20659 GCA_040003455.1 bacterium | reverse complement strand
ACCCGTCCTCGGTCATCCGTTGTCCGTCGCGAGTTTGCCAACCAGTGCTCCGTGACTCGTTGTTCGTGGCCGTGATTCGTTGTTCGTGGCCGTGATTCGTTGTTCGTGTCCCGTCGACGGAGCAGCGCGGATCACGAACAACCGGCGACGGAAAACGGGTAGGAAAACACGCGACGAACAACGGATGACGGACGCACTGGCTCTCGTGAGTCCTCTGCGACCGTCGTGCGGACGTTAGCCGAACAGCACTGCAACTCGGCCACGCTCCGCAACGGGACTCCGGCAAGACGGTGCGGTTTGGCGCCGCACGTCGCGGACGCGCCACCAGCGCCGTAGAATAGCGCATGCGAAATGCCCTGATCGTTTTTCATCGCTGGCTCGCGCTGGTGACCTCCATCGTCATCATCCTCGCCGGCCTGACCGGCGGTGCCCTGGTGTTCGAAGGCGCCATTGATCGCGGGCTCAATCCGCAGCTCTGGCGCGTTACGCCGGCCGGGCCGGTGTTGCCGCTGGATACCATCGTGGCGCACGCCCGCGCCGCGGTTCCCAAGGCGACGGTGACGGGGCTCAGTCTCGCCCGCACCCCCGACAGGGCGTACGTCGCGTCGGCTGGCCCGACGCAGATCTTCGTGGACCAGTACAACGGGCGAGTCCTCGGCACCCGCGACCGCAAGGACTTCGATCAGACGCTGCCGCGCATCCTGCACCGGCTGCACACGGACCTGATGGTGGGCGCCGTGGGCAGTGAACTCATCGGTATTGCCACAATCGCGGCGCTTCTGCTGGTCATCACGGGCATGTACCTGTGGTGGGCGGAGAAGCTGTGGCGCATCAGATGGAGCGCCTCGTGGAAGCGAATCGCGTACGACCTGCATCACTCGTTGGGCATCATCGCCTCACTGGTGTTGCTGGCAATCACGGCGAGCGGCGCCGCGATCCACTACGAGTCACTGCGTGGCGTGATTGCCTGCCTTGATGGCGCTCGAACTCGGGCCGTCAAACCTCCCGTGGTGGTGGTGGGCGATGCCGCTGGCGCCAGTCCCGTTTCGCTCGATTCGGCCGTGCGCACGGCCACAGGGGCGCTCCCGGAAGCGACGGTGACCATGATGTCCCTGCCGAAAAAGGCCGATCAGCCGTTGCTCATCACAATGCGATTCGCGGAGGACCGCACGCCGGGTGGACGAACCAAGGTCTACGTGAACGGCAATTCGGGCGCCGTCCTTCGCGTTGAGAGCACACGCGTGGCGGGCATGGGCACGAAGGCGAACAATCAGATGCGCTCCATCCACACGGGCGACGTTTTCGGGCAGCCCACCGAGGTGATCTGGCTCGTCGCGGCGCTCGTTTTGGCCGGGCAAGGAATGACCGGAGTCATGATGTGGTGGAATGGCCGGCCGGCGCGAGCGGCGCTCGCCCGCAAGGCGCAACAGCAGCGAGGCGGTCCACTCGTCAGCTCGTGAGATCTGAGGCGTTCAACAGAAACCTGTTGCGCACCCACTCGTAGGGATTGTCGTGAACGTCCGATCACCTGAACTCGAGGCCGTATGGATCCGGATGTGATGTCCTTTGCCCAGGTATCCGTCATCATCGTGTGCCTGGTGGGTTCACTGACGCTCATTGCCGCGGTCGCGTGGCGAGTCCTGACAGGCGGCAATCGCCGCAAGGCCAAGCTGTCGGCGGACGATGATCAGCGCCTGGAGCACCTCCAGCAGTCTGTGGATGCGATCGCGATCGAGGTTGAGCGCATCGCCGAGGCGCAGCGGTTTACCGCGAAGTTGATGTCGGAACGGGAGAGCGTACCGAAGCTGTCCTGATTCGGGAGTGCCCGAGCCCTGCCGGCGGCGCGGCGCTGCGGTCAGCCGACTGGAACGACCGCCTGGTTTGGCAGCAGGTTCACGCGGAAGGTTGACCCCTTTCCGAACTCGCTTTCCACTTCCAGGGCGAATCCCATGGCTTCGCAGAGTGCGCGGGAGATCGCGAGGCCAAGCCCGGTGCCACCATAGCGTCGCGACGTGAAGGCCTCACCCTGTTCGAAGGCGTCGAATACGGCATCGAGCCGATCGGCAGGGATGCCGATGCCTGTGTCCACCACCTCGATGCTCCGTGCCACGGCGGCTTGTCCGGGAGCCCCAGGGTCAGCGACGATCCTCACGGTCACGGTACCAGCGGGGGTGAACTTGAGGGCATTGCCGACGATGTTGAGGAGCACCTGTTGGAGCTTGCCGGTATCGGCCCACACGGTGACGTGATCATCGGGGGCCTGGAGGTGCATGGCCACGCCTGATGTCGCCGCCTCAGTCTCGAGCAGCGACAATACCGATCGAGTGAGGTCGGCGACGTCAACGGCGGCGAGATCGAGCGTCATGCGGCCTGCTTCCACCTTGGAGAGGTCGAGCACGTGATTGATGAGCGCGAGCAGGTGCGTGCCAGCCGCGAGGATCCGTTCGAGGTATCCAAGCTCGCCCGCCTCGAGGGCGCCGCGGCGATTTTTCCGCAGGACGTTGGCGAACCCGATCACGGAATTGAGCGGGGTGCGCAATTCATGGCTCATGCGGGCCACGAATTCGGACTTGGCCAGATTCGCCGCCTCGGCAACTTCTCGCGCCTGGCGCACTTCGGCGTCCGCTTCAACGCGGGCCGTGATATCGCGCAGGGTAACGGTGACACCATCCTCGAGCGGTACAATCTGTTCGTGAATCCATCGCGTGCGGTGGCCAGTCACGATTTCGCGCTCCTGCTCCGCCGGTTGCCGAGATTCGACGACCGCGGCGAGTTTCTCGATGCTGCCGAGTTGGCGAGCGACGGCGTCGACGTGGGTGACCCGTTCACCGAGCACCAGGTCTTCGGCGAGCCCGCAGAGTTCGAGAGCGCGGCGGTTGGCGCCCTGCACCACGAAGTCCACGATCCTGCCGTCCGGATCGCGAACGGCGCCGGCAATGAAGAGTGCGTCGAGGGATGCGTCCATTGCGGCGTGGAAGCGCGCTTCGCTCTCGCGATGGGCAGCCTGGGCTCGTGACCGCTCTGCGACGAGGGCCCGCTTGGCTTCTTGCGCGAGTGCCTGGCTGACGGGACCGCCGAGCAACGTGGCCATGAGTTCCAGCGTGGATGCCCGTTGGTCGTCAAAGGCGGCCGGCGTCAGGGCGAGCACGGCCAGCCATCCAATCGTCCCGCGGTCGTGCAGGAGAGGAATGGCCATCATGGCGCGGATTCCGTTCCTGTCGCAGACGTCGGCCATGATTTCCGGCGATTCGTGCCGGTCGTCGTAGCGGAGGCAGCGGAGCCTGGCGCCAGTGGTTGCGCCCCCCTGCGGCGCAAGGACGTCCCCGAGGCCGATGTCGAGCAGTTTGTGCCCCACGTGTGCGCGGGTGCGATCACCGGTGCCTTCCCGGAGTTCGATCACTGCGGCGTCCGCGCCGGTGAGTTCGCGCGCCCGTTCCGCGATGCGGGGGAGCAGGACGGCGATGTCGAGACCGGCAGTGGCGATGTCCCGCTGGGTGTCGGTGAGGGCGGCCAGGCGTTCGGATTTGAGGCGTTTTCGAGCGTCGGCCGCCTCGATTTCGGTCAGGTCGCGGAGGATCCAGGAGAAGCCGGTGACGGTGCCACTGGCGTCCCGCATGGGGGTGAGCACCGTGTCGGACCAGATCATCCGGCCGCCCTTCCTGATGCGCCACCCGATGCTTTCCAGGGCTCCGTTCCGAATGGCTTTTGCCCTGTCGGCTGCCGGCTGGCCGGCGTTGAGGGCATCCAGGTCGTACAGGATGGCCACGTCCTGCCCAACGATTTCCGCTGCGGTGTACCCGGTGATGTGGGCTGCGCCCGGACTCCAGCTCGTGACGCGGCCTGATGGGCTTACGGTGAAGATGCCCAGTTCATGCGCGCGGAGCCCGGGGGTCCTGGCGGGCAGTTGACTGGATGCCGCCGCTGCAGGATCGCCCGGTTGGGTTGCTGCCGGTGGAACGCTGCTGTCTGCGGGGTATCGAATCACAACTGGAACGGTAAGGAGGTCGGGCCTGGTCTTTGGAGTATCGGCACGGAGTGGCGGCTCGTGCAGGGGCATCGCAAGTTGGTTAGTGGGCCGGTTTCAGGTAACCCACTACCCGTTGTGGCGGTCGCGGCCGAGTCCATCATGCAGCGGTGCACGGATATCCTCTATGGACCACAGGTCATGCATCGTGCGCGTTTCATCCGGATCATTGGCGTCTCGCTTGACGTAAGTTGTCTCGTTAGCGACGTCCAACATGACGCGCGCCAACCGGGCTGCACCTCCACACCGAATTCGGTGAGGATTAGGGCGCACACGAAAGCGATGCTCATGGTTCCACCCCGATGGACGCGAAGGCCCCCGACCCATGCCTGGTTCCTGGGAGTCGCGCTTGCCTGGCTCGTCGCGGCGAACACCTCGAGCGCGCAGGGAGCGGCGGACATCCGCGGCATGGTGGTCGACAGCGTGTCGGGTAAGCCAATTGCGCAGGCGCACATCGATGTCTTCGAGCAATCGAGGTCTGGTCCGCGCATTCTGAAAGCCGAGATGTTGACGGACGACGAGGGCCGTTTCCGAATCGGAGTCGCCGGGTTGCCCTCGTCCTCTCTACTCGGAGTGCGACAGGTCGGTTTCGCACCGCGCGTCATCAGGCTCGACGATTTGCGCATGCAAGACACGCTCGTCGTCGCGCTGGCACCCATCGCAACCTCGCTTGGCGAAGTTCGCATCGTCGAGCAGGGGGGTGAGAGCCAGCGACATCTCGAGGTGCTGGGATTTGTCGACCGGCGGAGGGCCGGCATTGGCAAGTTCCTCGATTCCGCCGGTATCGCGCGAAGCCGCGCCACGAGCCTGGCGTCGTTGCTTCGTCCGTATCTCAAAGGCTGCACGATGATCTACGTCAACGGCGTGCCAGGCAGACTCGGCGACGTCGAAATATCACACGTCATCGGCATCGAGATCTACGGATCGAACACCGAGGCGTCACCCGCCTTTCACAATCCCATTGAGGGCATGGGCCGATGCGGTAGTATCGTCGTCTGGCACTGAGACGCGCGTCGCGATGCTCTAGACCTTCGCGGCACCGCGAATCGGACCACTTGGATACGCCGACGATGCGGCCTCGGATCTACGGTGCAGGCCGATTGACGTGTCTGTCCGGGCAAAACTGACCCAGTGCCTGCAAATTGGTGACCCTTCTCTCCGCGCCACGCCCGGGTTAGCTTACGAGGCTGTCACAACGTGTCCTGCCCACAATTGGGCGGGGCACTTCATACCCCTCCTCCTGCTTAGGCAACCAGCGGGGGGCGGTTACGTCCAAAGGGAGGATTGCCAGGACATGCCACGTCCATACGAGGCGGTCTATGTCTTCGACTCTGCACTCGAAGATACGACTGTCACAGAGAAGCTTGAACGCTTCCACACGCTCCTCGGTACTACCGGGGAAATGAAGGTCGATCATTGGGGCCGCCGCCAGCTGGCGTATCCCATCGGCACGCGCGAGAACGGCTATTACGTCGTTGCGCGCTTCGATGCTGAAGCCGCCGGAATTCCCGAGTATGAGCGCGCGCTCAAGCTCGACGACGGAGTGATCCGCTACCTGCTCACCATCTTCGAGCACGAAGTCGGCGCCCCGCCGATGACCGAAGAAGAGCTCGCCCTCGCGAAGAAGCGTGGCGAAGACGACGACGAGGACGAGGAGTAGACCATGCGACGCCCATCGAAGGCTTGCCCGTTCTGCGAAACCCGCGTCCGCTTCGTGGACTACAAGGACGAGCGTACGCTCGGCCGATTCATCACGGACCATGGGAAGATCCTGCCCAGCCGCTTGAGCGGCGTTTGCGCGCGGCATCAGCGTCAGCTGAGTACCGCGATCAAGCGCGCCCGCTATCTGGCGCTGTTGCCGTACACGCGGGGTCTGCAGGGATAAGATGCCGGACGCCGCTGCGCCGGCGCCGTCCGAGCGAGGGTGGGGGAAGCTCCTCCTCGCGCTTGCGGCGTTTCTTTTTCTCCCGCTGATGCCGCCACTGCGTGCCGTTTTGCCGGTGGAGGAGACGTTGTTACTCCTCCTTCCGGCGCTCGCGGCATGTTGCCTGGTGGGTTGGTGGGCGGGCGGGCGGTTCCTGCTTGCATTGGTATGGGTTGGGTTGGCCGCGTGGGTGCTTGGCCAGCCTGCCGTACCCGGTTCGTTCTACAACCTCGTGCGTGGATGGAGCTTGTTGCTCGCGGGGGGATTTGGACTGGTGTGCCTGTTCGGCGCCCAGCGCCCTTTCTTCTCCCGAGCGCTGTCCACGCTGTTGCTGTCGCTCCTGCTGGTGCTGGTGATGAGTTCGCGGGGGCCGCTGACGCCCGCGCGCGCTGGTCAGGCGGTGGAAGCCGAGTTCGCCCGGCGGAACGCCGAATCGATGTCGATGTTCCGTTCGTTCGTCAGCGAGCACCCGGATGTGGTGAAGGCGTTACCACAGATGGGTTCGTCGCTGCCTGACGAGTTCGAGACGCAACTCAAGCTGTTGGCGACCACGGGAACGAAGCTGGTGCCGTCACTGTTGCTCCTCGAATCGCTGATCGCCCTCGCGCTGGCGTGGGCAACGTTTCACCGCCTGTCACGGACGCGCCTTGGCGCTCCGCTCGGGCATTTGAAGGATTTTCGTTTCAACGACCAGCTCGTCTGGGGGTTGATCTCCGGCTTGGCCATTGTCTTTGTGCCGGCGCTCGACTTTCTGGGAGGAACGGGTCAGAATCTGTTGGTCTTTTTCGGTGCGCTCTACGCCATCCGCGGGTTCGGCGTGCTCTCCTGGTTTCTTGCGCCGGGAGCGCTTGCTGTCACGCTGTTCGTCGGGTTCGCCATGTTGTTCTGGCCGGTGCTGAGCACCGTCGCCGTGCTCGGGTTCATGCTCCTGGCGCTTGCCGCCTTCGGGCTCGGCCTGGGTGACACTTGGGCCGACTGGCGCCGCCGTGCGCGCCCTATCACGTAACCAGAGGGTTTTACCATGGAAATCATTCTCCGTCAGGCGGTCGAGAACCTCGGACATCCCGGGGACGTCGTCGCGGTCAAGAACGGCTATGCTCGCAACTACCTCCTGCCCCGCGGCTTCGCGTACGAAGCCACGCCGGGCAACCTGAAGCGCATCGCGGCCGAGCGGTCGCGTCTGGAAGCGGCCGAGAACGAACGCCGCGGGAGCGCGTCGGATCTGGCCAAGCGGTTGGAAGAGGTCCAGCTTACCTTCTCGGCGCGCGTCGGCGAGGAAGGCAAGTTGTTCGGCTCGGTCACCTCGGCCGACATCGCGGAGCAACTCGCCGCGCAGGGCTTCCAGATCGAGAAGCGTCTCATCGACCTGCACGACCCGATCAAGGCGCTCGGTGTATATCGCGTACCGGTGAAGTTGCATGCGGACGTGAAGCCGGAGATCCGCGTTTGGGTTATCAAGCAGTAGCAGGCGGGTAGCAGGACGGTAGCACCAAGGGGGTCGCTGGAGCGCCTGGTACGTGCAGCACTGCGTACCGGGAGCTGAGGGGAGGCCGCGGGACCTGAAGTCCGTCCTCGTGGCCTCGCCGTGTTTTGCAGCATGCGCGCCGATGGCGCACGAATCGCTGATCATCAGTACGGTCGGTCAGCGCTGCGGTCGCAATTCAATCGACGCAGTTCAAATCAATGACAGAGGTTGTTGTTCATGTCGTCTGCTCCTGCTCGCTCGCAAATGCCCACCGCGCAAGTCGCTGAACTCGCGCAGCGCGCGGCCGCCATCCTGCTCGATCGCAAGGCAAACGATGTCGTTTTGCTGAGCCTGAAGGGTGTGTCGGACATGACGGACTTCTTCCTCATCGCGAGCGGCACGTCCGACACGCATGTTCGCGCGCTGGGCAATGCGGTGCTGGAAGACATGAAAAAGGATGTGGGGCAGATGGCGCATCATGTGGAAGGTCTGTCGCAGGGGCGCTGGGTATTGCTGGACTACGTGGACTTCGTGGTGCATGTGTTTCATCCAACGCTGCGGAACTTCTATCAGATCGAACGTCTGTGGGCGGACGCGCAGGTAGTGCCGATCACGGCCGACGCGTCGCGCTGACGGAACTGTTCGCCGCCAACCACCCCCTCGGCAGAGGGACACCCCTCGTGAACGTGCGAACGACGCTGCTCGCGTGTACGCTCGCGCTCGCCGCCTGTAGTCGCGGTGATCGCAAGGACACTCCCGCCAAGCCGACGACGGCCACGTTGCCGGCGATGCGCGGGCCCGATCATCTGGTGCTTCGCGTGCCTCGGGCGGGCGGAGAGGCGCGCGTGTACGCGTATCCGCGGCTCGACACCGTGGTCTGGAGCGTCGCTTCGGCGCCGGGCCCCGACCACGTGCTCGCCTTCGACGAGGAGGCAGGCTCCATTGCCTACGTCGACGCCAAAGGACTGCCCGCCCGGCTGGACTTTCGACAGGGCCTCGCCGAGCGGACCAGCAAGGCGAAACTCACGGGTCCCGCCTCGTCCGATGGATCGAATGTGTTCGGTATCGCCCCTGACGGCGCTGTTGAACGCACGGGGCCCAGTGGCCTGTGGCGGTGGAAGCCACCGCGCACGGCGCGCGCGGTGTTCCCACAGCCTGACGCAACGTTGTTGGTGCTCGGCGAACAGACCGATGGATCGGTGGTCTGGCGCCTGCGACCGCCCGCCATGAAGATCGTGGATTCCGTTCCGCTCACAAAGGTGGAACGTTCGCTGCGCACGCAGGTGGGCGACCGGCTCTACCTCGGCTCAGGCAGTGAGCTCACGGGAGTTCGCACGCGGACCATGCAGCGCACCACTGCCATCAGCTTCAGCGATGTCGTGGAATTGCTCGAGGCTACGCCGAGTGGTGATCGGGTGTTCGTGGTCACGCGCACGGGTACCTCCGTGGAAGTGGTGGATCGCTACCGTGAGGCCATCAGTGGGCACATCGACGTGGGACGTCATGTCGCAGTGCTGCGGGTCGACCCGCTCGGGCGCTATCTCCTCGCGCGCCCCGAAGGCACCGATAGCGCGCTGGTGATTGCCCTGGGGACCAATCGCGTGATCGGCGCCGTCTCCACGAATTGGCGGGATGACTTGCCGTTTGTGGCTCCGGACGGCGGCATCGCGCTGGCGCAGGGTAGCGACGTCGTGATCGTGGATGGCGAAACGCTGCGCCCCGTGACACGCGTGAAGGGAGGAGCGGCCGATTTCTGGTACGCATTCCGTTGGACTGGCTTCCGTCCCCGTGATTCCCGATTGGACAAGCCGGTGGATTTTGGTGGCGGCACCAAGGATTCGGCGGCCGCGAAGGACTCGACCGCGCCTGGCGCCGCCAAGCCGGACAGTTTCCCTGCCCCTGTGCCCACGGCACCGGCAGCCACTCCACCATCTGTGCCGCGCGACACCGCAACACGAAAGGCGGCGGGATATACGGTGTCGTTCGCTGCGTTGCTGGTGGCCGACCGGGCGCGGGAGTTGGCCGGGCGGATCAAGGTGGGCAACGAGAGTGCGCGTGTGGTGACGGCGCAGCGCGACGGATCCACCATCTACCGCGTGGTGCTTGGCCCCTACGCAACCCGCGAGGAGGCGGAGCGGATCGGACGCGAGTCCAAGCAGACGTATTGGGTCTACGAGGGAGGTCCGTGACCCTTCCGCTCGACTGGACCGAGCGCGGACGCGAGCTCGAGGTCATGCTCGAGGAGTGTCATGCGGTCGTCATCGTCGGAAGTGACCCCGTGGCGACGTCTGAGGTGGCGCTAGGCGCCGCCCGCACCCAGAGCCACACGCGGCATGTGGCAATTGCCGATTTGTTCGGCGAGGCGCCACCGCTCCAGGAGCTGGTCACCAACGAGGATGCGCACGGCATCGTGGACAGCTTCCTCTTTGGCGTGTCGCTCAACAAGATCGCGCAATACATCCCCGAGTCGGGCGAGCTGTTCATCCTGCCGAGCGGCTCAGCGCCGATCGACTACGACGAGATGTTCACGCATCCGCGGTGGCGGCGACTCGTGGCCGGCTTTCGGGAGGTGAATGCGCTGCTGCTGATCGTGGCGCCCGCGAACGCGCCGAAGCTGCCGCAACTCGTGAGCGCCACGGATGGCGCGGTGATTGTGGGTGATGTGGTGCCCGCGGAGGTATCTGTGGCCCAGTCGCTCGCCTGGCTTCGCACGAAGAAGACGGCGCCAACCGCCATCGCGATTGAAGCACCCTCGGTGCCGGTCATCACGGGTGATTCGCCGTTGGTGGCGAGCGAGGCGCGCGAACGCCCGCGTCGTGATCGCAGGCGGGTGGCGGCGGGAGTGGGGGGGCTGGCCGTGACCGCGGGGTTGATCGCCGCTGCGGTATGGTTCGCGGGGCGGCCCTTTGCGTCCGCACCAAAGGCTCGGGTGGGCAAGACACCCGCCACGGCCCCGGTCCTTCCGCTCACGCCCGACAGCCTGGCACGCCAGAAGGCAGAGAGCACGGCAAAAGCCGACAGCGCGGCAAAGGCGTCGGCAGCCGTGGCACCCCCTCCCGTGGATTCATTCCCGGTGTTGACGGCGGCAAATGCAGGCGATTCAGCCGTTGCTGCTTCGTACGCCGTGAGACTGGAGCAGACGAACACTCCTTCGGGCGCTATCTTGGATCTGCGCGGACGGTACGAGACGGTGCCTGCCGGAACGTACGGGTTCGATCTCAAGAATCGGTTTTACTTGCTGGTGGCGGGCGCGTATCCAACGAAAGCTGGCGCAGAGTCGTTGCTGGTGCGGCTTCATACCCAGAAAGTACTGGCTCCCGGCGCAGGGAGTGTTGTCTCATTGCCTTTTGCATTCCTGGTCGAAGCGGACGTTCCGGCAGCGGACGTGGCTTCGCGCCTCAAGCTTCTTGCAGCGCGTGGCAAACCTGTCTACGCGCTTCGCCAGCCTAGCGGCGTGGCGCATCTCTACTTCGGGGCCTACGAGAATCCGCAATCAGCGGCGCTCGCGGTGCCACAGGTACGGGATGCGGGACTGACGCCCATGCTGGTTTATCGAATCGGGAGAGTGTTCTAGTGCGGTTGACCAAGCTCGAGCTGCACGGCTTCAAGTCGTTCGCGGATGCCACCCAGCTCGTTTTCGAGCCGGGCGTCACGGCGATCGTGGGCCCCAATGGCTGCGGCAAGTCCAATGTGTCCGACGCGGTGCGTTGGGTGCTGGGCGAGCAGCGCGCGCGTCTGATGCGCGGTGCCAAGATGGACGAGGTGATCTTCCAGGGCTCCACGGCTCGTCGTGCCGTGAACGTGGCCGAAGTGTCACTGCACTTTTCCAACGAAGAAGGGCTGCTTCCGGTACCGTTCAAGGAAGTGGTCATCACGCGGCGCCTCTCCCGCTCGGGCGACAGCGACTATTTCCTGAACCGCGCGCCGTGCCGGCTGCGCGATATCTCGGACATGCTGCGCGGCACCGGCCTTGGCGCAGGCACCGGCGTTGTGATCGAGAGCAAGATGATCGACGCGCTGTTGTCCGATCGTCCCGACGAGCGTCGCGAGTTGTTCGAGGAGGCCGCGGGCGTTGGCCTCTATCGCGATCGTCGTCGTACCACCGAGCGACGCCTGGAAGAAACCACGGGCGACCTGCAGCGGCTGGACGACCTGATCAACGAAGTCTCCAGTCAGGTGCGCTCGCTTGCCCGGCAGCGCAAGCGCGCCGAGCGGCATGCGGAGATCATGACGCGCCGTTTCACTGTTGAGCTTTCGCTCGCGGCGCGTTCCATGGAAGCCTGGCGCGAAGAGCTCGCGCGATTGGAAGTCCGCGTGTTGGAACTGCGCGAGCAGCTTCCGGCAGCGGAGACGGCCATGGCCGATGCCGAAGCCGCGCGTGATGCTGCCCATGGCGCGCGCGCGGGCTCGGAGGCGCAACGCAACGAGTTGTCGCGGCTGGTGAGCGGGCAGCGCGAGCAGGTGCAGCGCATTCGCGGCGAGATGGCCGTCGCCGAAGAACGTCAGCGCAACGCGACGTCGCGCCGGCAGCGCGCCGAGACGGAAGCGGCGGCGGGTGAGCAGACCGGTACGCAGATCGCAACAGAGCGCGAAGCGGCAGCGGCGGAGCGGGAGAAGGTCGAAGGCGAACTGCTTCAGGCCGACGCGGAGTTGACGCAGCATCAGGAGGCGGAGAATGAGGTTCGCCGGATGCTGAGTGAAGCTCGTGCGGCCGTGGATCGTGCAGAGCGCCAGTTGCGCGAACTTCAGGATCGTGCGCGGCGCGTGGAGCACGAACGCGAGCGCGCCCTGCGTGAGCTGGATGAAGTGACGCAGCGTGGAGAGGCGCTCGCACTGGAGCGCTCGCAGCTCGACGACGCACTCGCGTTGGCCGTCAGCGATCAGGAAACCTCGCAGGCGGACGTGGACACCGCCCAGGAACTCGCTGCACTGACGGCAGCGGAGCTCGACGCAACCCGTGCCACCGATCGCGAAACCCGCGACCAGGAGTCATTGGCGCGCGCAGAGCTCTTCCGCGCCGACGAAGCGCTCACCGCGCTTCAGGGACGCGTGAACGCGCTCGAGCAACTCGAGCGTGATCGTGTCGGTCTTGCCCCGGCCGCCTCGCGCCTGCTCCGGGAACGCGAGCAGTTTGGCGAGGGCGCGATCCTCGGCCCGCTCTCCGACTTCATCGGTGCGGATCAGGACTCGGCGCTGCTGGTGGAAAAGTTTCTCGGCAACTCGGTCCATGCGGTGCTCGTACGCGATCGCGCCGTTGCAGACGACGTGCGCGCCTGGCACACCAAGGAGAATCCGGGGCCGCTGCTGCTGCTGCCGCTGGATGCGATGACGGAGGAAGCGGCCGGCGATCCCCTGCCCGACGCGTTGTCGCACCTGGTGAATGCGGCAGCTCCCGCGAGTGCGTGGGTGCGCAACCTGCTCGGCCACGTGCACGCGGTGGATGACGGCACGGCGTTCGTGGATGCACGCGGCGCGGTGTGGCTGCCCGGCTCCACCGCCGGCCCTGGCCCGCTGCGGCGGCGCGCGGAGTTGGCAGAGCTGCGCACAACGCTCGAAGGGCTGGAGCGCACGCGGCAGGAAGCATCGATGGCAGCGGACGCAATGCGCGAAGCGCTCACACTCAGCGAGCGACGCGTGCTGGAGGCGACGGAGGCGGCATCGTTGGCACAACAGCAGGCGCGCGTGGCGGCGGAGCAGCATGCCGAGCACACGCGTCGGGTTGCGCGCGCGACGAAGGAAGCGCAGGACGCCGCCGCGCTTGCGGACCGTCTTGGCGCACGCCGCGCGGAACTGGCCGAGCGCGGCACGGCGCTCGATAACGACGCGGCCCAACTTGCAGAACAGGGCCACGCACACGAGCAGGCCATCACCGACGCGCGCGCGCGCGCCGGAGAGATGGAGCACAGCCAGGAAGAAGCACGTGAGCTTCGCACCAAGTGGCAGGTGGAGCAGGCGCAGGCGCGCGCCCGGGTGCAGATGGCCGTGGATCGCGAGCGTCGGCTGGCGCAGGAAGTAACCACTGCGGCGCAGCGGCTGGCGCAACTGCGGATTGAATTGAGCGAGCTGGCCCAGTCGGACAGTGCACTTGCCGAACAGATGGCCACCTGGACGCTGGACCTGGAGTCACGTGAGGCCACGTTGTTTGACGGAGAGACGAGCCTCGCTGATGCGGAAGCAGGCGTGCGCATGGCTGATGAGGCGCTGGCTGCATCCGAGACATCGTTGAGCGAGGTGCGTCGTCGCTCGAGCGCGGTGAGTGATGAGTTGCACCATGCCGAGTTGCGATTCACGGAACTGTCCGGTCGCCGGGCCGCCATTCGCGAGCGGCTGGAGACGGAATGGAAGCGCCCACTCGACGAGATGATCGCCGAAGTGCCGCCGGTGGATCTCGATGACGAATCGTTGCGTGCCGAGGCGGAAGACCTGCGCCGGCAACTCGACCAGCTCGGACCGGTGAACGCGCTGGCCATCGAGGAGCACGACGAGACCATGAAGCGGCACGACTTCCTTGTCACCCAGCGCGCCGACTTGTTCGACGCGCGTGCGTCCCTGCTTCAGGCCATCAAGGAGATCGACGCGACCGCGCGTGAGCTGTTCATGGCCACCTTTGAACAGGTGCGCGTGAACTTTCGCGAGATCTTCATGTCGCTGTTCGGCGGCGGTGAGTGCGACCTCCGCCTGGAGAACCGTGATGCGCCGCTGGACTGCGACATCGAAATTCATGCGTCACCGCGAGGCAAGAAGACGCAGCGCATCAACCTGCTGTCGAGCGGCGAACGCGCGCTCGTGGCGCTCTCGCTGCTCTTCGGCATCTTCCTCACCAAGCCCAGCCCCTTCTGCTTGCTGGACGAAGTGGACGCTCCGCTGGATGACGCAAACGTGGGCCGTTTTGTGCGCATGCTGAACCAGTTCAAGAGCCGCACGCAGTTCATCGTGATCACGCACAATCCGCGCACCACCACCGAGGCGGGCGACGCCGTGTACGGCGTGACCATGCAGGAACCGGGGGTGTCGTCGCTGGTGAGCGTTCGCATGCGGGGTCCGGCAACAGAAGGGGTGCCGTCGCCACTCGCTGCCGAGGCGCCCACGTCCGAGGAGGCCGCGACCGTTTCGTGATGCGCGCGCAGGGCACCGGCGCCCGACATCGTCAGATGGCATCCTGATGCGCCTCATCACGCTTGGGACGGGCACGGTGGCACTGACGCCGCAGCGGGTGTGCGCCGGCCATTATCTCGAGGCCGGCGTTGTGCGCATGCTGATGGACTGCGGCAGTGGCGTGACGCATCGCCTTGCCGAGTATGTGCCCGCGTGGCGCGAGATCACGCATGTGGCGTTGACGCATTTTCATACTGACCACGTCGGGGATTTTGCGACGCTGGTGTTCGCGTGGAAGTACGGGAGTCTTCCTGGCCGTACCGCGCCACTCCGGGTGATTGGACCGGCCGGCACGCTGGCGCTGCTTGGCCGCTTGGCCGATGCCTTCGGCGACTGGCTTCGGGAGCCGGGATTCCCCCTGGTTGTCACGGAAATGGCGCCCGGCCAGACGCTGGACCTTGGCGACGGCGTGCTCCTGAGCGCCACCAAGGTTCCCCACACGGTAGAAAGTGTGGCATATTCAGTGACGCGTGGTGGGCGGCGCGTCGTCTATACGGGCGACACCGGATACGATCCGATGCTTGCCGAATGGGCGCGTGGGTCTGATGTATTGCTGTGCGAGTGCTCGTTACCGGCCGCGATGGCCATCCCCGAGCATCTCACGCCAGAACAATGTGGCGCGCTGGCCGCCGCCGCACTGCCGAAGCATCTCGTGTTGACACACTTCTATCCGCCGGTCGAAGGCACTGACGTGCGCTCGGCCATCGCGGCTCACTATGCCGGCCCCCTGTCGCTCGCCAGCGACGGGGCCACGTTCGAGATCGAGGAAGGCTAATGCTGGTGGTCATGCAGCACGACGCGACGGAGGCCCAGGTCGCGCGCGTCGTCGAAATCATCAAGGAGATGGGCTACGAGGCCCGTCCAATGCCGGGTGCCCAGCGCACGTCCGTTGGCCTCGTGGGCAACGACGGGCGCGTGGACGGTTCGCAGATCGAGTCGCTCGACGGAGTGGCCGAGGTGATCTACGTCTCGCGACCCTACAAGCAGGTATCGCGCGAGTGGCGGCAGGAGAACACGCTCGTGACTATCGCGCCCGGCGTGGTGTTCGGAGGCACGGACATCCCGATCATCGCCGGACCGTGTTCCGTGGAGAATGAACACCAGATCGTGCTGGCCGCGCAGCAGGTGCGCGAGGCCGGTGCCACGGCGTTGCGTGGCGGAGCGTTCAAGCCGCGGAGTTCGCCGTATTCGTTCCAGGGCCTTGGCAAGAAAGGGCTAGAATTGCTCGCGCTCGCGCGCAAGGAGACCGGCCTGGCCATCGTCACAGAGGCGCTCGACGAAGAAGGCGCGCATCAAGTGGCGGAAGTGGCGGACTGTATCCAGATTGGCGCCCGCAACATGCAGAATTACGCGCTGCTGCGACTCATCGGCCGGTTGGGAAAGCCGGTGCTGCTCAAGCGCGGCATGGCCGCAACGATCACGGACCTGCTGATGAGTGCCGAGTATCTGCTGGCCGAAGGGAACACGCAGGTGATTCTTTGCGAGCGGGGCATCCGCAGCTTCGATCCGTCCACGCGCAACCTGTTCGACCTCACGGCCATTCCGCTCGTGCAGAAGCTGTCGCACCTGCCAATTGTTGCCGATCCCAGTCACGGTACGGGCTTGCGCGACAAGGTCATTCCGATGGGCCGTGCGGCTATTGCAGCGGGTGCCGACGGATTGCTCGTGGAGATGCACCCGAATCCCGATCGCGCGATGTCCGATGGAGGGCAGTCGCTGTTCCCCGACCAGCTCAATCGTCTGGTGCGAGAAGCGCGGGCCATTGCCGAAGCCATCGGCCGCCGTATTACGGACCCAGCCGGGACCGCTTCGGCGACCCATGGGTAGTACGTGGGCAACACGCAATCACTTGATACGAACCGGGAGCTTACGCATGAAGCATAGATTGGGTGGAATCGTTGTGGCCGGCGCGCTGGTTGCCGCGGTCTCGGCGATGGGTGCCAGCCGCGCTGCCGCGCAGGATGTGGACTACCTCGACCGCGCAGTGACGGCCTGGTCGAAGGTGAAGACTGTGCGCGCGACCTTTGAACAGGTCCTCCGGAATCCCCTCACCGGCCGCTCTGCCAGCGCGGCGGGCGAGTACCAGCAGCAGCGTCCCGGCAAGCTTGCCATTCTCTTCTCCGATCCAGCGGGCGACAAGATCATTGCCGACGGCAAGTTCGTGTGGTTGTACCTGCCGAGCACCGTGAAGGATCAGGTGTTCAAGTCGCCGCAGGGCGAGGGTGGCACTGGCACGGTGGATCTCACCGCGCAGTTCCTCACCGAGCCGCGTACCAAGTTCACCGTGAACGGCGCGGGCACGCTGATGATCGCGGGCCGGCATACGCACGGGTATACGCTGATCCCGAAGGTGGCCGGCTCCACCACGTTCATTCAGGCCGCGGTCTGGATTGACGATGAAGAGGGGTCGATCAAGCAGTTCGAGGTTGTGGAGCCTGGCAACGTGCAACGCAAGATCAAGATCCTCACGTACAAGACCAACGTGCCTGTGGACGAGAAGGCGTTCGTCTTCACGCCGACGGCCACCATGAAGGTCGTGACCAAGTAGCGTTGACGCCTTGCGCGTACATCACGCCCCTTACGGAGTGGTGGTGTACGCGTGCTGGAATGCCTCCACCTCCGACGCCGCCGCGTCCGACACCGCCCAGAACTGCATCCCGCCGGACGCCCAGTGCCGAAGCGTGAAGCCGTGGTACGCCTCCGCGAAGGCATCGTTGCTCTCACCTGTTGTGGCGTTGGACGGCCACACGAACAGGTTGATGAAGTGTTTCCGCCGGCCGTATACCAGCGTGGCGACTTCGTGGCCCTGCACGTAGTCCAACCTGCCGCCCACGAGTGGAAAGCCGAGCGACGACAACTCCACCACCGTGGGCGCAAAGGGGGTCTTGCCGGCGAACCACGGTTTGACCGTATGCTGGTCGGTCGAGAGGACGTCTGTCAGATGTTCAGCGAGCAGCGACCTGACGTGCGTATCGACGAGTTGCGACACGAGCTCCGTCCGCTCGCGATTGGCGCGCGTCCGCACGCCGGCCAGTTGCTGGCCGCTGAAGCCCAGCGCTGCTGCCGCGACGAGACCGGCGGCATATAGCCAGCGACCCGCATTGCGCGTGGTCCGGCCTGGGCGAGCGAGGATGGCGCCCTCGGCGGCACTCTCCGGCGACGCGGACTGCGCCCGTGCCTGCGCCAACGCCCAGTCCTGCAGTGCGCGAGGCGCTGGGTGCGCAGGCAACGCGTCGCGAATGAGCGTGCCGAGATCTTGTTCGTCTGTCATGACAGGTCTCCCACGTCGACGATGCCTCGGAGGCGTTCCGCTACCCGCGCGCGAGCGCGCGAGAGCCGAGACATGACGGTGCCCAGGGGCACTTCGGTGATCATCGCGATTTCCTCGTAGGAACACTGCTGTACTTCACGAAGGATCAGCGTCTCGCGCAGGTGATCCGACAACGTGTCGATGGCCGACTGCACGTGCGCCCTCACCTGCTTCCGTTGCATGGCTACATCCGCCGATTCGCCATGATCGACGAGTGTGAGTGGGGGGGCGTCCTCGTACGAAACGACTTCTGCGCGCGCATGCCATGTGCCGCGCAGGTCGTAGCATTGCCTGCGCACGATGGCGAGCAGCCATGCGCGCGCATCTGCGTCGCTGCGCAGTGTATGCTGGTACCGAAGCGCGCGGAGCACGCCCTCCTGCACCGCGTCGTCGGCATCCACGGTGTTGCGCGTGAGATAGCGCGCCAGCGTGTATGCCGCGTCGAGATGTGGCAACACGACTCGCTCGAATCGTGTTGCCGATGACGTGCTCCCGTCAGTCAAGTCGATCGTACTCCCTGCCCGCCGCTCTCGGCGGTTACGCCGATGCTACCGGACAATGATTTTCCCTGTCATGGTCGGATGGAGAGAACAGAAATAGGGATACTCTCCCGGCTTTGACAAGGTGAGCGCGTAGGTTCCCTTTGTGTCCAACAGCTTGGACGGCGCGAACTTGCCGTCGGAGCTCTGAATGCGGTGCGGGACGTCATCGTGGTTCACCCATGTTACTGCATGGCCCGCGGCCGTGGTGAGGACGCGCGGGGTAAACGCGAAGTTATCGATGCCCACTTCCCCCTCGCGCGCGCTGGCCGCAGCCCCGCCCGCTGTTGCGCCCGCTGCGTTGCGTGCGGCCGTTTCGCCGTCCGCGAGCGCTTCTGTGGGGGAGTTGCCGCTGAGAGTCTCGTCCACGATGGCGAGATGATTGTTGTGCGGCACGTACCGGACCTTGGTGATTCCGAGGACGTCGCTCAACTGGCCCGCCTTCACCACGAGGGGACCGGGCGCCGGCGCGGTACCCGGCCGGGGCTGCGGGAAGGCGGTGGACATGGCCGTATGAAAGGCGACGTTTCCTTCGACCTTCTGCATGGTCTGGTGGATGTGCCCGTTGAGGACGGTCACAGAGCCGAAGCGCTTGAGGTAGCCGAGTGCGCGTGCGCCGTCATCCGTGCCCCAGCCCCATTTCGGGTAGACGGTCCAGAGTGGCACATGCGCGAACACGACAATCGGCGTGCTGGCCGACAGGGACTTCACGTCCTTCTCGAGCCACTCCAACTGTTCTGCGCCAAGCGAGCCAAGTCCGCCTGCCTGAAGATTGAGCACATTCACCAGGCCGATGAAGTGCACACCGGAGTGATCGAAGCTGTACCACCCAGCTCCCGATGTGCCGCGCGGTGCGCGCTTGCCGTAGCGCTCGAGATATGACGCACCGTTGTCGGTTGCCACGTCATGCTCGCCGGGCACGAAGAAGACGTCCTTGGCGCGTGCCTCCTTCAGCACCTGGTCGGCGGTATCGAACTCCGAGGGCTTGTTGAGCTGCGTGATGTCGCCCGTGTGCAGGAGGAATGACGGCTGCACGGGGAGTCCGTTGATTTTCGTGATGGCCGCGCGGAGCGTGGCGGTCACGTCGGCGTTGGCCGCCTTGTTGAAACCGATGTGGCTGTCGCTGATCTGCACGAAGAACAGCTCGCCCTTGGGTGCGGACTGTGCGCCGAGCAGCGACGAGCGCGGCACGCCACCGCTCATGGTCCACAGCATTCCTGTGCCCACCCAGGACATGCACTTGAGAAAGCCTCGTCGGTCTACCTCGTGGCCGAGTGCGGACTCGCCGTCATCTGCGGTGGTTGCGGCCTGGTCGGGAAATGCGGCATCATCTGTCATGACATCCTGCTCCGGTCGTGGGTGGTGATGCCAGCTTGACCACGACAGGCTCAGGTTTATTCCATGGGCCGTCTGACACTCCTGGCAGACGGGCACCGTAGGGGCAGGTAGGGGCAGGTAGGGGCAGCAGGAAGCTGACCGGCACCCCAACTTCGGGCACACACACTCGGGGGACGTTATGGACGAATGGGAACGCGAGACCCAGCCTGACGGCGCACTCACGCCGCCACCGCGCGTGCCGCCCACGGCAATCGCGACGTCTGCGCCATTGCCGCCACGCCCCCTGATTCGCGAGCGTCGTCCGCGCGTGGACCTGCGCGCGCTGGTAAACGGCGCGCTGGACCGCCTGGATACCCTCGGTGATGGAATTGCCGCGGTGGTGGGACTACGTTAGGGCACCATGCCCCCACGCCCGTTGACCCGCCTCCGGAAGATTTGCCTGTCGTTTCCGGAGGCGCACGAGAAGGAAGCGTGGGGTGAGCCCACCTTCCGCGTGCGGAACAAGCTGTTCGCGATGCACTCGTCGGCGGCCACGCATCATGGGCGCGGCCGCGAGGGGGTCTGGTGCAAGGCAGCGCCGGGCAACCAGGAGTTCATGGTGCGACATGCGCCGGATCGGTTTTTTGTGCCCCCATACGTGGGGCCCAGTGGCTGGGTAGGCGTATACCTCGACGGCGACGTGGACTGGGCAGAGCTGGCGGAGTTGCTGCGCGACTCCTACCGGCTCATTGCCCCAAAGCGTCTCGTCGCACTGTTGCCGGAAGCGTGAGGGACCGCCTCGGGGGAGCGATGGTCTGGAACGAGGCGCAATGCTTGAACCACAGAGGACACAGAGGGGCACGGAGGGTTTGCTTTTCCTCTGTGTTCCTCGGTGGCCTCTGTGGTAATGGCGGTTTGTTTTCCT
>JBDUCM010000090.1:0-20694 GCA_040003455.1 bacterium | reverse complement strand
TCGAGGTGCTGCGCGATGTAGCCGATGGATTGCTGGGCCGGCATCGGGCGGTAGGCATACTTGTCGCCGGGAATGGAGTCGAACGCCTGCTGGAGCCAGGGCCCGTAGTGCTCCGCCATGAAGCGGAACGAGTTTGTTGTAGGATCGGGCCCGGATACCTGGGGCGTAACGCGCGGTTGCTGGGCGTGCAGCAGCATGGGGAGGAACAGGGTGGTGATGCTTGCGGTTCCGATGCGATTCACGCGAATCTCCGGTGGGGGTGTCGGGGCCGGGCAAGGAGAAGGACCTTGTACGTGCGACGACTGCAGAGGTTCCGGCCGTGATTGCACCGTCATGGGGCGGTCCGGCAGCGCGGCACCTGGAGGCTCGGCGAGGGTAGAGCGGTGGTTGTGGACCCCCGATTGCGGGTGTTCCAGCCATTTCCGCCATTCCGGTGTCCAAGTGCTACGCCTCCCCCGCGAGTACTGACTACATGCACCTGGCACGCTGTCGTTTCCTGCTGCTTTCGCTCATTGCCATCGCCCTCGGCGCGCCGTTGCGCGCACAGACCGACGTCATACGCGGCAAGGTCACCAACTATGAAGGCCTTCCCCTGTCGGGGGTGCGCGTCACCGCCACGTCGATTCCGGGGAATGTCACTCGCGAAGCCCGATCCAATGATCAGGGCAGCTTCCAGATCGCATTTCCCGGCGGCGCGGGGGACTACATCATGGGATTCGCTCGCATTGGCTACATCTTCCGCCAGTTCGAGGTGAAGCGGGTGGCCGACGAGGATGTGCTGCTCGCGGATGCTCGACTCAACGTGATTCAACTGGACACCATCGCCACCACGGCCACGGTGCAGCAGCGGGTCAACCGCAACCAGCAGACCCCCGACGTTGGCGGTACCGAGCGCGGCGTCAGCGCCGCGAACCTCCCGCCTGAGGCACAGGGCGACATCGCGGCAATGGCCGCGTCATTACCAGGTGTGTTGCTGGTTCCGGGGCTCGACGGTGGCGCGGATGGGTTCTCCGTGCTCGGGCTGGGCGCCGACCAGAACAGCGTGACGCTCAACGGCATGCAGTTCGGGGCCAACGGCCTGCCACGCGACGCGAACGTTTCCAGCTCGCTCACCACCTCGCCGTACGACGTGTCCCGCGGTGGATTCAGCGGGGCCAACTTCAACATCCGTTCTGGCAGTGGTTCCAACTACCGGACGCGTGGTTCGTCGCTGGTGGTCAACACGCCGCAACTCGAGTGGAGCGACCGCGCCGCGCAGGCATTGGGGACCGACTACACGAACCTGTCGTGGGGCGGGGTGGCGTCGGGCCCGATTGTGCCAAACAAGTCGTTCTACAATGTGTCGTACCAACTGGGCCGCAATTCACGCGACAACCAGAGCCTGCTCACCACGAACGCGCTCGGTTTCCAGACATCGGGCATCGCGGTGGACTCCGTGTCGCGCTTCCTCGGCATTCTTCAGGAACGCGGCGTGCCCACGACGGGTGGCCCACTGCGCCCGAGCCGAGTGAGCGACAATGGGACGGCGTTCGGGAGCTTCGATTACAATCCGCCATCGTCGTCGCAGGGTCACGCATTCAACATCACGTTCAACGGTAACTGGGCGCGTCAGAGTCCCATCGGGAGCGGCGCGACGCAGCTCTCGTCGGCCAGCGGCGACCGGCTCAACTGGGGTGGCGGCGTTCAGGGACGGCACAGCGGCTACATCAAGCTGTTTCTCAGCGAGACGTCACTTGGCGTGAACACCTCGCGCGACCACGGGACGCCGTACCTCCAGTTGCCGGGTGGGCGGGTACTGGTGAACTCCGTGTTCGACGACGGTGAGAGCGGGGTGCAGACGCTGACGTTCGGCGGCAATCAGGGCCTCAATTCGTCATCGCGTTCCATCGGCAGCTCGCTCCAGAACACCCTTTCGTGGTTTGACGACGGCAACAAGCATCGCATCAAGCTCTCCACCGAGCTGCAATACAGTGGCAGCACGCAGGACCAGTCTTCCAACCTGCTTGGCAGCTTCTTTTACAATTCGCTCGCTGACCTCGAGGCGGGAGTGCCTGCGTCGTTCACGCGAACACTCGTCGCGCGCCAGCGTTCCACCGGGCAGTTTTCCGGCTCCATGTCCGTGGGCGATTCGTACCGGCGCAGCACCGATCTCCAGATTCAGTACGGCCTCCGCGTTGACGGAAGTCATTTCACGAACACGCCGGCATTCAACTCCGCCGTGGAAGCGCAGTTCGGTCGCCGTAACGATCGCGTACCCACGCCGCTCACGGTCAGCCCCCGCGTCGGGTTCTCGTATACGACCGGACAGTCCAACGAGATTGCGGCGTTCTTTGGCCAGGCACGCGCGCCTCGCGCGGTCATTCGTGGCGGCGTTGGCGTGTTCACCAATGCCTCGTCGTCGGGGGCAATCGGCGCCGCGCTCGACAACACAGGACTGCCCAGCGGCGCGCAGCAGATCGTTTGTATTGGTCCGGCGGTGCCGACTCCCGATTGGACACTCTACACCACGAATGCCTCGGGCATTCCCGACCACTGCGCCGACGGCACGGATGGATCAGTGTTTGCGAATCCGTCACCGAGTGTCACGTTGTTTGCGCCGGGGTACACGCCACCCAGATCCGTGCGGTCGAACCTGTCGTGGAATGGCAGCATCCTGGACGCGCGGTTCTCGTTGAATGTAGAGGGCACGTATTCATTCAACCTGAACCAGCAGCGCTCCGTCGACCTCAACTTCGCGCCAAACCAGCAATTCACGCTGGATGATGGGCGTCCTGTCTACGTAAATCCGTCGAGCATTGTGCCGACCACCGGCAGCATCGCGTCGCGCGATGCGCGGGTATCGCAGTCGTTCAACCGCGTGAGCGAGATTCGCTCGGACCTCGAGTCGCGGACCGGGCAGGTGAGTGCACGGCTGTCGCCGATCACGCGCACACAGAATGCATTTGGCTGGAGTGCGGCGTACACGTACACGCATGTCACGGAGCAGTTCTCCGGCTTCGCCAGCACAGCCGGGAATCCATTGCTCGTGGAGTGGGCAACGTCGGGTCAGGGTCCGCACCAGGTCACGTACAATCTCCGCTACAGCTTCTTCAATGCCGTCCACGTGAACTGGAACGGCTCGTTCCGGTCGGGCAGCCACTTCACGCCGATCATCGCCGGCGACGTGAATGGTGATGGCTATTCGAACGATCGCGCGTTCGTCTATGATCCTGCCAAATCCACTGACTCGTCGGTAGTTGCCGGGATGCGCTCGCTGCTCGCGAGCGGTTCCGATGCGGCGCGTGCGTGTCTTGGCGCTCAGCTTGGCCAGATTGCCCAGCGCAATAGCTGCAAGGCGCCGTGGAGTTCCACTGCGTCGCTCCAGGTCACGCTGGACCGCGCGAAATTTCGGATGCCGCAGCGCGCGAGTGTGTCCTTCTCACTCTCCAATCCTGTCGGTGCAGCCGATTTGCTCGTGAATGGATCGGGCAACATCAAGGGATGGGGGATGAACGTATCTCCCGACCAATCGTTGTTGTATGTACGCGGCTTCGACCCCGTGACCAACCGCTACCACTACGAAGTGAACCAGCGCTTCGGCGCGACACGGCCGCAACTGATGGCGCTCCGCACGCCGGTCGTGCTGACGGCGTCGCTTCGTTTCGATCTCGGCCCCATGCGCGAACAGCAGCAGCTCATGCAGAACATCGCCACGGGGCGCAACCAGCCCGGGTCTCGCCAGAATGAGCAGTCGTTCCGGAACCAGGCCACCAATCAGCTTTCCAATCCAATGTCGACCATCCTGCGCCAGCAGGATTCGCTGCACCTCACGTCCATGCAGGCGGACAGCATCGCGTCAATGAACCGCCGATATCAGTACCGTACCGATTCGCTTTGGACCCCCGTGGCGCGCTACTTCGCGTCGTTGCCTGCGGAATACAGCGAGAGCGCGGCGTTCGACAAATATCTACGCGCACGCCACGCGCAGGTGGACATGCTCATCGCCATTGGCCCGGTGATCGGCGACCTGCTGACCTCCGAGCAGAAGCGGAAGGTACCGGCGTCGGTCCTCACGTCGCTCGATCCGCGGTACCTGATCTCCATTCGCAATGGCAGTGGCATGTACGTGAACGGAACCGGCGCGAGTGGCGGCGGGCAACGGAGCTTCGACTTTTGAAGATGATGACGTGGGCCCGGCGCTTCGGCGCATTGTCTTTCGTTCTGTTCACGCCAATGATGCTCGGCGCCCAACGGGACACCTCCACACGACGTCCCGTGGCGTCGGCAGCACTGCCAACACTGAGCATCGGGCCGGCCATTCGCCGGATTTCCACGGCGTCGGCCGTCTCCACCGAGCAACTTGGCTCCATCACCGGTGTGCGGCAGATGCGCGACGGACGCGTGCTGCTGAACGATGGCTCGCGTCGCCGCCTGCTGCTGCTCGACACCACGCTCAAGGTTGTCGACGTCGTCCTTGATTCACTCAGCGAATCGGCGGGGTATTACGGAACGCGAGCCGGCGCGCTGCTGCCCTACAAGGGCGACACCACGCTGTTTCTCGATCCCGCATCGTACGCGATGCTGGTAATCGACCCCGCCGGCAAGATTGCGCGCGTGCGCTCCGTACCGCGCGTGCAGGATGCCTTTCAGCTCGTGGGCACGGGCAATGGCATTCCTGGCCTCGACGTTCAGGGACGCCTCGTGTATCGCATGTATGCGGAGGCAGCGCCGCCGAAAGTTGCCCCGCCACCGGGTACGCCGTGGTTCCCGCAGGACCCGGACTCTGCCTTTGTCGTTGGCATCGACGTGGACAGCCGCAAGGTGGACACACTCGGAGTCATTCGCATTCCGAAGACGGAGAATAGCGTTCGCATTTCGCCCACGGGCGGATTCAACTTCACGAATGTCACCAATCCGCTGCCGAGCACGGATGAGTGGGCCGTGTTGCCGGATGGCGTGATCGCGTTTGTGCGCGGGCGGGACTACCGGGTGGAGTATCGCGGCGCGGATGGCAAGGTGACATCGTCCGCGAAGCTGCCGTATCCGTGGCAGCGGCTGAATGAAGAGGAGAAGCAGGCGCTCGTGGATTCCGTGCGGCAGTCGCAGCAGCGCCAGGCAATGAGCGGCTACGTCACGTCGATCATCCGGTGGGTGAACCAGTACGGCAACGACTACCCGAAGGATCTCGAGGTGCCAAAGGACTTCACGATCCAGCAGGGATTGCAGAAAACCTGGAAGCTTCCTCCGGGGCTGTCGTTTCCAACGAAGTACATTTTCGCCTGTGCGCCTGGGGAAGAGCCCACGATGATCCAGCCGGAAGGAGGCGCGCCGCCGGTAGCGCCGGCGCCGAATGCACCTCCCGGACCGCCGGGCGCGCTCACCGGAACGCCGTCATGCATTCCCGGTCCCGTCACGGTGCCGGGTGGCAACTCACCACCGATGCCACAGTTGCGCACGCAGGGGGTGATGGCGCCGGAAGAATTGCCGGACTATCGGCCGCCTTTTCCAACCAATGCCGTACGCTCGGATGGCGACGGGCGACTGTGGGTGCGCATCAATACGCCGAAGCCCATTCCGGGCGGCCCCATCTACGACATCATCAGCCGGACCGGCGAGCTCGTCGACCGGCTTCAGATTCCGCAGGGCTACGCCCTCAGCGGTTTTGGCGCGGGCAGCATCGTGTACCTCACCATGCGCGACGACAAAGGCATTCACCTCGCGCGGGTGCGCTGGCGTTAGCTGCTTGTTCGCCTCGCCGACTGCTTGAGACAGGGCGGGCCGGACGGTAACGTTCCGAATGCGCACACTTCGTTTCGGGATGGTCGGTGGTGGACCAGGCGCCTTCATTGGCGCGGTCCATCGCCGTGCCGCCATGCTCGACGGCATGGCCATACTCGTGGCTGGAGCCTTCTCGTCGGACGCCGCCAAGTCGCGCGAACAAGGCGACGCGTATGGACTCGCGCCCGATCGCGTGTACGGCAGTTTCGAAGAGATGGCCGAGAAGGAAGCAGCGTTGCCCGAAGAGGAGCGCATCGACTTCGTCTCGATCGTCACGCCCAACCACCTGCACTTCCCGGTCGCCAAGGCGTTTATCGAGCGCGGCTTTCACGTGGTGTGCGACAAGCCGTTGACCACCACGCTCAGTGACGCCGAAGCACTCTGCCGTCTGGTGAAGAAGTACAACGTGGTGTTCGCACTCACGCATCCGTACACCGCGTACCCCATGGTGAAGCAAGCCCGGGCGCTCGTGGAGTCGGGCGCAGTGGGCACGGTGCGCAAGGTGGTGGTGGAGTATTCGCAGGGCTGGCTGGCCACACCGCTGGAGCAGACGGGAAACAAGCAGGCCGGCTGGCGCACCGATCCGGCGCTCGCGGGCGCGGGCGCCATTGGCGACATCGGCACACATGCAGAGCATCTCGCGCGGTACATCACCGGGCTGGAGATGGAGAAGTTGTTGGCCGACGTGAGCAGCATGGTGCCCGGCCGTCGCATCGATGACGACGCGAACATGCTCGTGCACTATGAAGGCGGGGCAAAGGGTATCCTCTTCTGTTCGCAGATTTCGTCGGGCGAGGAGAACCGTCTCGCCATTCGCGTATACGGCACGGACGCGTCGCTCGAGTGGGCGCAGGAGGATCCCAACTTCCTGCATGTCCGCCGGCCTGATGCGCCCGTGCAGGTGTACAAGCCCGGCCATGCGTTTCTTGCGCGCGCGGCGCAGCGTGGCACGCGCATGCCGCCCGGACATCCGGAGGGACTGCTCGAGGCATTTGCGAACATCTATGTCTCCGCCATGCGTGTGATGAGCGCGCGCATGGCTGGTGTAGACCCAGACCCGATGGACCTGGATTTTCCTACCGTGCAAGACGGCGCCATGGGAGTGCATTTCATCCAGTCGGCGCTCGAGAGCGGCCGAACGGGCGCCTGGGTTGATGCCTTGTACGTGCCGCCGGGCGCGTGATCCGCATGCAGTACCCACTTCCCACTTCAACGGCGCAACGATGACGAGAGCGGTAACCCTGTTCACGGGCCAGTGGGCCGACCTTCCGTTGGAGACGGTGGCGAAGAAGGCGCGCGACTTCGGCTTCGATGGCCTCGAGCTCGCGTGCTGGGGCGATCACTTCGACGTAACGCGCGCGTTGTCCGACGACGGTTACTGCCAGGACCGTCGCGACTTGCTCGCCAAGTACGGGCTGAGCGTGTTTGCCATCAGCAATCACCTCGTTGGCCAGGCAGTGTGCGATGCGATCGACGAGCGCCACAAGTCGATCATTCCCGCGCATGTGTGGGGCGATGGCAATGCCGAAGGCGTGCGTGCGCGTGCGGCTGCGGAGATGATGAACACGGCCCGCGCCGCGGCGAAACTTGGCGTGAAGACGGTGGCGGGATTCACCGGCTCGTCCATCTGGCCCCTGCTCTACAGCTTTCCGCCCGTGCCCGATGCGTGGATCGATGCTGGGTATGCCGATTTCGCAGCGCGCTGGAATCCGATCCTTGATGTGTTCGACGAAGTGGGGGTCCGCTTCGCGCTGGAAGTACATCCCACGGAAATCGCATTCGACATTTCCTCTGCGCAACGTGCGCTCGAAGCCATCGGATATCGCAAGACGTTCGGCTTCAACTACGACCCCAGCCATTTCGGCTATCAGGGCGTGGACTACGTGGCGTTCATCCAGCGTTTCGCCGACCGGATCTACCACGTTCACATGAAGGATGTGTGGTGGTCAGACGCGCCGAAGCGTTCCGGCGTGTTTGGCGGGCACCTGTCGTTCGGCCACGCTGACCGTTTCTGGGAGTTCCGCTCCCTTGGCCGCGGCCGGATCCGGTTCGAGGAAATCATCCGCGCGCTCAATGCGGCGCAGTACGCGGGGCCGCTCTCGGTGGAGTGGGAAGACATCGGCATGGACCGTGAGCACGGTGCGCGCGAGGCGTGCGCCTTCGTGCGCACCGTGGACTTCCCTGCGGCGGGCGCGGCATTCGACGCAGCGTTCGCCAGGGAATAGGCGTTCAAGAAGACGCCGGAACGTCCAAAACATCGGCGTCTCTTGAATGAGCTGTCACGGGTGTTGGCGCAGCGCACACACATCAGCCCAGATCGCGGAGTCCACGACCACGCCCTCCGCGAGACTCTGCTGGCGAGTCTCCAACGTGCGTTCGCCCGGGTAGCGGACATGCTCTCCAATGGCCTCCGCTCCGGAATGCAATTGGTCGACGATGCGATCGACGATGTCGTCCATCACCATCGCTGGCGCGTTGCCGGCGGTGACCGAGCCCGCGTCAAACGCAATGAAGACCTGCGACAATCCGCATTCGCGCTCGGCAACGGGCGGTATCTCGTGCGTCGCGCGTCCGCCGGACAGTAGTGCGGCAACCATGTCGAGCAGCAAGGCCAGCCCTGAGCCCTTCCAGAAGCCGATCGGAAGCATCCGCCCCGTGGCTTCAATGGCCGCGGGATCCGTAGTGAGCGCGTCGTCCGGTCCGTAGCCGCCAACGACCGGAAGCTGCTCTCCGCGCGAGCGGTACGACGAGATGGCGCCGTAGGAGAACTGCGACATGGCCATATCGAGCACGACATGCCCGTCGCTGCGCGGCACCGCGATCACGAGTGGGTTGTTCCCGACCAACGGGACGCTGGAGCCCCAGGGCGGAAGATTGGGAAGCGTATTGGTCCAACAAAACGCGACCACGCCGGCGTCTGCGGCTTGCCATCCGTAGCTGCCGCCGCGCATCCAGTGATTTGTGTTGGACAGCGCCACGGCGCCGAGTCCGTGTGCGCGGGAAATATCGATCGCGCGCGCCATGCATTCGCGCGCATTGAGGTTGCCCGGCCCTCGCTGTCCGTTCCATCGCTCCAGGCCACCGTGCGCTGTCACACGTGTGGGTCGAGCGTGTACATCAACGCTCCCGTTCTCGATCATCGTGATGAAACGAGGAAAGCGATTCAACCCGTGCGATGCCACGCCATCGCGGCTCGCATCCGCAAACAGTGTGGCGCAGGTGGCGGCGCGTTCACGCTCCATCTCATGAGAGACGAGCACGGCACACATCACATCCACGAGGTGGTCGAAGGGCACGCGCTCGTTCGTCATCAGCGGCCCAGATCCATTCGATTCATAGTCGCACATTCGTTCACGTTCATGCTGCGCGACGAGAATAGTGGCGGGGATGAAGAGCGGTTCGCCAGTGGTCATTGACGCCGTGAGCGTTCATGTGCAAATCGCGGAGGCTGCATTTCGTCCTCCTTCACGGTGCCGCAATGACACGGTCGCTGACACGCATGCTGACACGCATGCTGACACGCTCGCTCAATCGTACGAATCGTTGCATCGTGTCGCTTGCGATGGGCATGGCGTCCATCGGCCCCGCATTGCCTGCGCAGTCCTTTCATGTGGAAGGGTTGCGAACAGAGTATCACACCAACCCAATCGGCCTGGATGTTCGTGCGCCGAGGTTGAGCTGGCGCCTGCATTCGGAACGCCGCGGTACCATGCAGGCCGCGTACGAAATTCGCGTCGCCAACGATTCTGCGGCGATGAACGCCAGCCCGTTGTGGGACAGCGGGAAGATTGCATCGGACGAGTCCACCTTTCGTCCGTATGGCGGGCCCGCCGTGAAGTCCGGGTCGCGGTACTACTGGCAGGTCCGCGTGTGGGATGGCGGCGGACAGGCGTCGCCGTGGAGCGTGCCCGCGTTCTTCGAGATGGGACTCCTCGATCCGGCTGATTGGCTAGCGAAGTGGATCACTCCCGACCTGAACGAAGACACGACGCGATCCAATCCCAGCCCTCTCCTGCGTCATGAGTTCACGCTGACCGACCGCGTCATCTCGGCACGACTCTACGTCACGAGTGCCGGCCTGAATGCGGTGGAGATGAATGGCCGCGCTGTTGGCGACCACCTGTTCTCGCCGGGATGGACCAGCTACGACAAGCGTCTCCAGTACGAGAGCTACGACGTGACCCCGCTCGTGCAACAGGGCATCAACGCCATTGGCGTCACGCTCGGCGATGGCTGGTATCGCGGCCGCCTGGGCTTCAACGGTCGCCGCAACACGTACGGCAGCAGGCTTGGCCTGCTCGCGCAGCTCGTGGTGCGGTATGTCGACGGGCGCACGCAGGTGATGGGCACCGATGAGACGTGGAAGTCCGCGACCGGCGCGATCATGATGTCGGACATCTACGATGGCGAGACGTACGACGCGCGACTGGAGCGTGCGGGTTGGAGCCGGCCGCGTTTTGACGATCATGACTGGCGCGGCACGCGTGCGTTGACGGGTATCAAGGCCGCACTGATCTCGCCCTCGGGGCCACCAGTGCGCCGTACGCAGGAGTTGAAGCCGGTGAAGGTGTTCAAGACTCCTGCCGGCGAGACCGTGTTCGATCTCGGCCAGAACATGGTGGGCTGGGTTCGCCTGCGCGTAAATGGCGCTGCAGGAACCACGGTTCGCGTTCGTCACGCGGAGGTGCTCGACAAGGCCGGCAACTTCTACACGGAGAATCTGCGCGGCGCAGGCGCCACCGTGAAGTACACGCTCAAGGGCGGCGGCGACGAAGTTTACGAACCGCACTTCACGTATCAGGGCTTTCGCTACGTGGCGCTCGATGGCTATCCCGGAACACCCTCGTCGGATGCGGTAACCGGCATCGTCATTCATTCCAACATGGAAACCACCGGCCGCTTCGAGAGCTCGAACGCGCTCGTGAACCAACTCCAGAGCAACATCGTGTGGGGCGAGCGCGGCAACTTTCTCGACGTCCCGACGGATTGTCCGCAGCGCGACGAGCGCCTTGGCTGGACGGGCGACGCGCAGGTGTTCGCGCGGACGGCGGCGTTCAACATGGACGTGAGCGGCTTCTTCGCCAAATGGCTGGGCGATCTGGCCGCCGACCAGAAGCCGAATGGTGGCGTGCCCAAGGTCATCCCTGATGTCGTGTCGCGCGGCAACGCGGATGCCGGACCGAGCGCCGGTTGGGCGGACGCAAGCGTGATCGTGCCGTGGACGATGTACCAGGTGTACGGCGACACGCGCGTACTCGAGCGGCAGTATCCCAGCATGCGCGCGTGGGTGGAGTACATGAAGACTCAAGCGGGAACGGGGCGGTTGTGGACCAACGGCAGTCACTACGGTGACTGGCTCGCGTTTGCGACCACACGCGCGGACTACCCCGGCGCCACCACCGACAAGGACCTTATTGCCACCGCGTACTTCGCGCACTCCACGGACATCGTGGCGCGTAGCGCCGCCGCGCTTGGGAAGACCGATGAGGCGCGCGCTTATCGCGCACTCTTCGACGAGACGCGTGCGGCGTTCCAGCGCGAGTACGTCACCGCGAGCGGGCGGATGACGTCGAACACGCAGACCGCGTACGTGCTTGCGCTCGACTTCGGCCTGCTCACGGACAAGATGCGGCCCGACGCCGCGCGACGGCTTGCAACGGACGTGGTGGAGATGCGTCATCTCACCACCGGATTTCTCGGCACGCCGGCACTCACGCGCACGCTGAGCCAAAGCGGCCACCTCGACGAGGCGTACGGGCTGCTGCTGAATGAACGGTATCCGTCGTGGCTGTATCCGGTGACGCATGGCGCCACCACCATCTGGGAACGATGGGACGGGCAGAAGCCCGACGGCAGCTTCCAGGACGTGTCGATGAACTCGTTCAACCACTATGCGTACGGTGCCGTTGGCGACTGGATGTATCGCGTGGTGGCCGGCCTGGACATGGATCCCGCGCAGCCTGGCTACAGGCATCTGGTGATCGTGCCGCAGCCCGGCGGTGGTTTCTCGTTCGCCCGCGCGTCACTGGTCACGCCATATGGCGATGCCGCTTCCGGCTGGGCGCTCGCGGGCGATACGATGAAGGTGATGGTGCGTGTGCCAGCCAATTCGCGCGCGACCGTTCGGCTGCCCGGCGCACGATTGGCGGAAGTGCGTGAAGGCATGACATCCGTGGCGTCGGCTGTCGGCGTGACGCGCGCGACGCAGTCGGGCGACCAAGTGACGCTCGAGGTTGGCTCGGGCGAGTATGCATTCACTTACCCGTCGCCGCAGTTGGCGCAGCATGTTCGCGCCACGGCTCCGCCGAGACGCCCGGTCATTGATGGCGCGGCGAAGGCCCGCATCGACTCCACGCTGCGCTCCTTCGTGACGTCGCAGGCCATCGCCGGCACGTCAGCCCTGGTGTACGAAAAGGGCAAGGAGGTGTACTTCAACGCCTTCGGCATGGCCGACCGTGAGGCACAGCGGCCCATGTCGCGCGACGCGCTCGTGCAGATCTTCTCGATGACCAAGCCCATCACGGGCGTGGCGCTGATGACGCTGTACGAGCAGGGCAAGTTCCAACTGGACGATCCGGTGTCGAAGTACTTGCCTGAGTTCGCGAACATGCGTGTCTACGCTGGCGCGGATGGATCAGGTGCGCCGCGGCTCGAGGCGCCGCATCGCGCAATGACCATTCGCGACCTCACGCGCCACACGGCGGGCTTCGCGACGGGCGGCGACAATCCAGGCGTTGGGCCGATCTATCGCGCGGCGGATCCGCTCAACCGTTCCAATACACTTGCGCAGATGGCCGAGAAGCTCGGCAAGGTGCCGTTGTGGTTTCATCCCGGCGAGAAGTGGGAATACGGCCCATCGGTGGATGTGCAGGCATACCTCGTGGAGCGATTGGCGGGACAACCCTTCGAGCAGTACGTGCGCCAACACGTGCTCGCGCCGCTCCGGATGAACGAGACCCGTTACTTCGTGCCTGAGAGCGATCGCGGACGCCTGGCCGCGATGTACAATCGCAGCGACGTGGGCGTGCTCTCGCGCGCACCGGATTCCACGGCGCTTTCCTTCAACACGCGCCATTGGTCGCTCACCCCGGGCAGCTACGGCTTCACCTCTACGCTCGATGACTACATGCGCTTCGCGCGCATGCTGGTGAACGGCGGCGAACTGGACGGCACCCGCATCCTGCGTCCGGAGACGGTGCGCCTGATGTCCACCAGCCACCTTGCCGAGACCGTGAAGGACCGGTCGTGGTTGCCGGGCAAGGGCCAAGTGGGTTTCGGCATCGACTTCGCCGTGCGCCTCCGCCCGCCGGCCTCGGCCGCCGAAAACAATGGTGTGGTGGGGGAATTCTTCTGGGATGGCGCGGCGAGCACACTCTTCTGGGTGGATCCAGCCAACCAGCTCACTGCGGTGCTGTTCGTTCAGCTCATGCCATTCGACAAGGTGGGGCTGCACAAGAGCCTCCGGGACGCGGTGTACGGCCCGCTCTGACCTGGGTGAATTTCAAAAGAGATCAAGAAAACTGGTTTCTTTATATCTCGACGCCTGCTCGTGGCCCTCTCATATTGGTCAATTCATCTTATGAGATTGGAGTCCTGCCCGATGGCAGCGAGCGGGAACAGCCCACCGACAATCACTTCAACAACTGGTCTCCGCAGCGCCGCGACTTAAACGTTTCATTGCCTATTAGTGGCCGACGTCCCTTCCTCAACATCGAGTAGCCAATGACTGATCCCACGCAGAAGCCTGGCTCGATCACTCGCCGCGAGTTCGTGCAGAAGTCCGCCGTCGCCGCGGTCATCGTCGGCGCGCCGATGATCATCCCCGCTCGCCTACTCGGCGCCAAGGCGCCGAGCAATCGCGTGCGCGTGGCGCACATCGGGTGTGGGCGCATCGCACAGGGCCATGACATGCCTGGTGTGGCCGGTGCCGACCTTGCCGACGTCATGGCGGTATGCGACCTGGACTCGCGTCGCGCCGCCAGCGGCAAGGTGCGCATCGAGAAGCTCTACGCGGGCAAGTCGCCGATGCCGAAGGTGGATGTATACGGCGACTATCGCGAGATGCTCGCGCGCACCGACATCGACGCCGTCACCATCAGCACACCGGATCACTGGCACGCGCAGCTTGCACTGGCGGCACTCTACGCCGGCAAGGACGTCTATCTCCAGAAGCCGATGACCATGACGCATGCCGAAGGCGTGCTGTTGCGCGACACGGTAGCGAAGACGGGTCGCATCCTCCAGGTGGGTAGCCAACAGCGTTCGTGGGGCCCCAACGAGCAGTTTCGCAAAGCCGTGGAATTCGTGCGGAGTGGCCGAGTGGGCAACCTGCGGCGCGTTGAAATCGGATTGCCGACCGATCCCACCAAGCCGGATGACCCGCAGCAGCCCGTTCCCTCCAACCTCAACTACGAAACGTGGCTGGGACCGACGGCCGACCAGTACTACACCGAGCAGCGCGTCCATCCGCAGGGGCTCGACAAGAACGGCATGCCCGATGTGGATTCCCGTCCCGGCTGGCTGCGCAACGACGCGTATTGCCTGGGCATGATCACTGGCTGGGGCGCCCATCATTTCGACACGGCGCATTGGGGGATGAACGTGGAGCACACCGGGCCCAGCAAGATCGAGGGCCGCGGCGAATTCCCAACCAACAAGATCTGGAATGTGCACGGCGCATACGAAATTGAGCTGACGTATCCTGGCAACGTGCATATGCGCGTGTCGGACAAGCTGCCCAACGGCATCAAGTTCATCGGCGACGAGGGCTGGATCTTCGTCTCGCGCGATGCGCAGCAGGCCACAGCCAGCGATCCCACCTCCAAGCCCACGGCGCTCAAGCCACTCGATGCGAGCGACATCCGGCTGCTTGATCCAAAGGGGGTGAAGGTGGAGATGCCGCACAGCCTGTCGCACCACAAGAACTGGCTGGAGTGCGTGAAGTCGCGCCAGCAACCGCTGGCGCCCGCGCCGATCGCGCACCGCAGCAACACGGCGTGCATCCTGAGCTGGGTCGCCATGAAGTTGAACCGTCCACTGACGTGGGATCCGAAGGCCGAGCGTTTTGTGAATGATGCGGAGGCGAATGCGATGTTGACGCGAACGGAGCGCGGCCAGTATGGGGCGTTGAAGCTCGCAGCCAGCCACGCGAAGGCATGAGGCGCGCCCGTCCGTTTCCGTCGCGTCGCGAGGCGCTCTCGTTGATGACATTGGCTGGTTGTCTCCTGACCGCAATACCAATGGAAGGCCAGTCAGCAGCGAAGCCGCGATTCCGGTTCATCACGCTCGACCCGGGACACTTTCACGCGTCGCTGGTGCAGAAGTTCATGAATCCGGACGTGGACACGCTGGTCCATGTCTTCGCGCCGGCGAGCGACGACGTGACGCAGCACCTGCTGCGCATCGAAGCGTTCAACAAGCGCCCGGACAAGCCCACACACTGGGCGGAAGATGTCTATACCGGCAAGGACTATCTCGAGCGCATGCTCGCGACCAAGCCGGGCAACATCGTGGTCATCGCCGGCAACAACGCCCGGAAGACCGAATACATCATGCGCTCCATCGACGCGGGGCTGAACGTCCTGGCCGACAAGCCGATGGTGCGAACACCGGCCGACCTGGTGCAGCTCCAGAAAGCGTTCAAGACAGCGCAGGCGAAGCATGTGCTGCTCTACGACATCATGACGGAGCGCAGCGAAGTGACCACGCAGTTGCAGCGCGAACTCTCCCTACGCCTGGACGTGTTCGGCACCCTCACCAAGGGCACCGCCGACCAACCCGCCATATCAAAGGAGAGCGTCCACCACTTCTCGAAAATCGTGGCCGGTGCGCCGCTCAAGCGCCCGGAATGGTTTTTCGATGTGCGACAGGAAGGCGAAGGCATCGTGGACGTGACCACGCATCTCGTGGATCTCGTCCAATGGGAAGCATTCCCCAACGTCACGCTCAGCACCGCCGACGTCCACATGGTCCATGCATCCCGTTCGGCAACACCGGTGACGCGCGCGCAGTTCAAGCAGGTGACGGGCGCGGATGACTATCCGGCGTACCTTCAGCGCGATGTGAAGGACGACGCCCTTCAGGTCTACTCCAATGGGTCGATGGACTACACGCTTCGCGGCGTGCACGCACGCGTGTCGGTGAAGTGGAATTTCGAAGCGCCAACCGGCACCGGCGACACGCACTACTCGGTGATGCGCGGCACGAAGGCCAGTCTCATCATCCGGCAGGGCGCACCGCAGGGATACAAGCCGGTGCTGTACGTGGAACGCGCGCCATCCGTCGATTCTGCAACCTTCACCACGGCACTCACTGTTGCAGTGCGTGAGTTGGCCAAGCGGTTTCCTGGCGTGACGATCCGGCCGGAAGGCGCGGCGTGGGTGGTGGTTGTTCCCGCAGCGCTCGACGTGGGCCACGAGGCGCACTTCGGGCAGGTGACGGATCGCTATCTCGGCTACCTCCGCGCCGGCTCCATGCCCGCGTGGGAAGTACCGAACATGCTGGTGAAGTACGCCACGATCATGAAGGCGTACGAAATGAGCGGGGCGAAATGAGTCTCGCGGCCCTTCCAGCCTGAAAGCCCTGGAAGCTGACCGGGCCCTGGGAATACCCAGGGCCTTCGCACTGTATGGCAGTCTCTACAAAGGCACCCCTTCATGGCTTTGCCGATCGCAAAGGTCGATCCCGCTTGGGAGCTGGCCTATCGAGTCGTGCCCGAAGGCGTGCAGAACTTCACTGCTCGTGTCGTCAAACGCGACAGTTTACTCGGAATGTCTCACAACTGGTCAGCGCGCTGAGCGTATCGGACGCAATGACGAAAATGAAACACGAGGAGTTCGTTGTCCCCACACAGCCGTCGAGCCATGCTCGACCCAAGGAAACTCTCATGACGAAGCCGACGCTGGCTCGTACGACCGTAACACGAATGTGGTTCATGGCGTTTGGTATCATGTTCCTTGCCGCTTGCGGCGAGGTGCCGTCGGCCCCAAAGGCCGGCTTGCATCCGGTGGAAGTCAGCCGGGCGCTCTCGGGCGTGGTGGATGGTGTGTATACGCTGAACATCAATCCGGCTTTGGACCAGACCATGGTGCTGGGACCCAGCCATCTCGATCTTCCGGCCGGTTCAATCTGTGCGCTTGGTACGTCGGGTTACGGCCCTTCGTTCTGGGATGCGCCATGCAAATCCGAGTCGGCCACAGTGACGATTACCGCGACGGTCCGGAACGCCGCCACGAACCATCCGAGCATCCAGTTTGCGCCGGCGCTCCGCTTCAACCCGACAACCACGGTCAACCTGTACGTGTACGTCAAGGATGCAGCGACGCTGAGCAACATGGCGACGGTGCTCTATTGCGGCCCGTTCTCGAACGCGTGCGTTGATGAATCGCAGACCGATGTCAGCCTGAAAACGGCGATCAACTCGGCGTCGAACCTGGTGTCGCGCCGCATCAAGCACTTCTCCGGTTACATGGTGTCGGAGTGAGCCTACGCGGATCACGTCAACCGCAGCAGAACGACCACTGTCCGCCGTACGCAGCCTGCAGCAACCTCAACACAGCATTCACCATGAAGCACTTTTCCCTCGTCATCGTCGGCATCGCGGCACTCGCCACCGTATCAGCATGCGGCACCGAGTCGACCGCTCCGTCGCAGTCCATCGTCGCTCCGTCAGTCCTGGCTTCCAAGGGAGGCCTCACTGTCCAGACGCTTGGCACGACGGTCACCACGGTTATTGGCGACATCACGTCCCAGAGCTGGAACACGCCCCTTGCGGCGCCGATCACGGTCACCGCACGGGTCTCGAAGACACAGGGGGGCGTGCTCGGTATACCATCGCTCGGCATTACCGTCACGATTCCGGCCGGCGCGACCGATACTACAGTGACGATCTCGATGACGGCGCTCGCTGGTAATCTGGTGGCGCTGGACTTCCAACCATCGGGCACGAAGTTCAAGCAGCCCTTGCACGTCACGCAGGATCTCGGCTTCACGCAGTGGTCTGGCGCGTTGTTCGACGTGATCTACTTCAAGAGCTCGGACGACATCGACCGCAGCTCCAAGAAGATCAAGGTCAGTGAGGTCATTCCGGTCATCATGCTTGGCAAGACGGCCTCATTCGACATCTGGCACTTCTCAGGTTACGCCGTGGCGGCAGGCAGGTCGTCGCTCGACGAGATGTAAGAGCAATTCCTTCAGCATGGGACAGGATCGGGTGCGCGTGACGATCGTCGCGCGCACCCGATTCTCGTCACCGTGATACGCATTCGCCTTCGAGATCATGCCTCCTTCGTCGTCACTCCGACTGCACCTGGCGGATAGCGCAACCGCTCGCACGACGGGGCAGTTGATCGACGACGCGCATAGACTGGAAAAGGCAGGACGCCGGAGCGAGGCGCGCGAGCATTTCGAGTCCGCGCTGCGCGCCCTCCCCGTGCCGGACCCGGCCCTCGCATCGAAGCTGTTTCGCTGGATTGCGCTGAGTTTCGAGGGCGAGTCGAACTACGCCGCGGCCGAGGACACTGCGGAGTGCGCGCTGGCGACCGCTCAGTGTTCCGGAGACCGCGCAACACTTGGCTTCGCCTACAACGTGATGGGCGTCGTGAAGTGGCGGCAAGGCGCACTCACGGACGCCGAGGAACTGCTGCGCACCGCGCTGGTGCATGGCGCAGAGGGCACGGATCCCAAGGTGCTGTCATTCGCCAATACCAACCTCGGGACCATTGCAAGCGTCCGGGGCGACTTTCGTGAGGCGCTGCGCTATTTCCAGGAGGCGCTCGCCATTGGACGACTGCACGCCCTTCCTGAAAACGTCCTGCCGACGCTGATCAACCTCGGCGTCACGAACATGGCGCTCACGCGACTCGATGCGGCCGACGACGCCTTCAACGAAGCCTCGCGCATTGCCGACGCGCTCGGTGGTCTGCCGTTTCGCATCCTGATCGAGATCAATCGCGCATCGCTGGAAGTTGCGCGGAAGGATTTTCCCGCGGCCGCGCAGCGGTGCGATCGCGCCGCGATGCTCGCGCAGCACCGTGACGATCCCCTCACCTTCGGCGAGACGCAGAAGGTGTACGGCGTCATCGCGCGCGAGACGGGGGATTTCGGCAAGGCCGAGACGCACTTGCTCGAGGCGAGCAGGATCGCGGATGAACTGGCCAACCTGCCACTGCAAGGGGAGACGTGGCGCGAGCTTGCCGACCTCTACTCACGGATGGGCCGCAACCGCGAGACCCTCCAGGCATTGAATCAGGCGCATGTGTGCTTCGACCGCCTGCGCTCGCGCCACGAGCTCGCCGACGTTTCGCGACGCATGACGCGGCTCGAGGGCGACTTTCTCCAGGTGGTGCGGGACTGGGGCGAGTCGATCGAATCGAAGGACCTGCACACGCAGGGTCATTGCGTGCGCGTTGCGGACCTTGCGACGGCGCTGGCGGCAAAGACGGGACTCGATGACAGCGCGCTGTTCTGGTTTCGCATTGGCGCGCTGCTGCACGACGTCGGCAAGCTGATCATCCCTGCCGAGGTGTTGAACAAACCGGGTAAGCTGTCGGACGATGAATGGACGCTGATGCAGCGTCATCCCGGCGGCGGCGTGGACATGCTGGCGGATGTGGAATTTCCCTGGGACATCGCGCCAATGGTCAGGAGCCATCACGAGCGGTGGGACGGACGCGGCTATCCGGACAAACTCGCGGCAGAAGACATCCCGGTGGCGGCGCGCATTTTATGCATCGCGGATGTGTACGATGCGCTGACCTCGGCGCGCAGCTACAAGCGCGCCTTTACGCAACTCGAGGCCATGGAGATCATGCGTCGCGAGGTCGGTGCGCAGTTCGATCCCCAGCTGTTTCCGCTGTTCGAGCAGCTCGTGCGCGATGGGCAGGTGAGCACCGAGTTGCGCGCGGCATCACTTCCGGCGCAGGCGCGGGGCCGCACGAGTGGCCCGAGTGGCGAGGAGGAAGACGATCTCACGGGCGCGTTGACACGCCGTGCGTTCATCGACGTTGCGAATGCGGTGCTCAGCGAGCGGCGGCGGACCAATGGCGTGACATCGCTGATCGTCATCGACGTCGACGAGTTCAAGGCCATCAATGACATGTTCGGCCACCTGGCCGGTGATGAAGCCCTGCGCTGTGTGGTTGACGTAGTGGAACAGCACCTGCGGCCGGGCCAATACGTCGGGCGATATGCTGGTGACGAGTTCACCGTGTTGCTGCCGGGTGTAGATGCGCAGGGCGCGATGGCGATTGCCGGATTGATTCGGGCGAGTGCGGCGGGCGCGTCCATTCCCATTCGAGATACGGACGACCAGTTCTTTCACGTGACCATGTCCATGGGCGTGGCAACCGCGCCGACGAACGGTGTGGCGTTCGACGCGTTATTCGGCGAGGCAGATCGCGCGCTGTTCGAGGCCAAGCGTGACGGGCGGAACCGCGTGGCGCTCGCCGGCTCCGCAGCCGACGCCGTGCCGCAACTGTCATTCGCGCGGTTCGTCGGGCGGCAGCAGCAAGTGCGAAACCTCGTGAACGCGCTGGACGTGGCGAGAGGTGGCCTGCCCCAGCTCCGCCTGGTTGTTGGCGAGGCGGGCGTGGGCAAGTCGACGCTGGTGCGGCAACTCACGCCGGAGCTGCGCCTTCGGGGTGCCGCGAGCGCGTGGGCGCGCGCGTTCGAAACGGGAAATCCACCGCCATACGGCCCGTGGTCCGAGCTCATCGCGAGCATCGATGCGCAGGGCCTCACGCCGCCCGGTGAGTGGCCCATCCTGTCGCGGCTCGTTCCAACGCTGTCGAGTACAGCGCAGGTGCCGGAGCCGTTCAATCCCGCACAGGGCTACCTGATGCTGCGCGAGCTCGTGCGCCTCCTCCAGCAGGTGAGCGCGAGCCGTCCGCTCATGATCGTGCTCGAGGACATGCACTGGGGCGACTCGGCAAGCTGGGA
>JBDUCM010000244.1:0-6153 GCA_040003455.1 bacterium | reverse complement strand
TGATCAACGAGCAGTTCTGGCTCCGTCGTCCTCACGACGATAGAGTAACGCAGATGCCGCGCTCGGGACAGGGTAGGCGTCCCGCCGTTTACCGCAGTTTGGGTTGCCACGTGTGCAAGACGAACCGTCCGCGGACGTCGTAACACGATTTATTGGAGGCCGCTCAGGAGCGTGTTTCCAGCCCTCCAACCTCCGAAAATGCACTCCAGCCCTTCGCTCGCACGACCGCATTGTGCTCACCCAGGGTAGGCGGACGGCGGCGAATAAGTCCGGGAATGCTCAACGGCATCCCCGTCTGCGGCGACGCATCACGCTCGGCCAACATCTCCGGCACAGTTCGAACCATGCCGCACGGAACCCCCGCCGCATCCAGCCTGGCCCGCCACTCTGCTGCGGAGCGTTGCCGCACCTGGTCGCGGATTGCCACCACCACCCGCTCACGCGCGGCGAGGCGACCCGCGTTGGTCAGCAGGCTGCCATCCTCGGCCAGCCGCTCCAGCCCCAACGCCCGCACACACGCCAACCACTGCGCGTCACTGCCAACGGCGATGACGATTCCTCGATCCGCGGCCTTGAAGAGTTCGTACGGAACAAGGTTGGCATGGGCATTTCCCCAGCGCCGAGGGGCATTTTCGGAAACCAGCGCGTTCTGCGCGACATTCACGAGCGCGGCCTCAGCGCTCGCGGAGAGGGAAATGTCGATCGTCGTGCCCGCTCCCGTTCGCCCGCGCGAAACCAGCGCGCCCAGTATCGCGATGGTCGCGTCCTTCCCCGCTATGACGTCGGCCAGCGCGACGCCATGCTTCATTGGTGCACCATCTGGCTCACCGGTAACCGACATCCAGCCAGACTCGGCCTGCACAACAAAATCGTAGCCCGGCCGAGTCGGCTCATTCGCAAACCCGCCGATGGCGCACCAGATGAGCGTCGGATGCGCGGACCGCATCGCCGAGGCGCCCACGCCACGACGTGCCAACGCTCCGGGCCGAAAGTTCTCAAGTACCACGTCGGCTTGGCCGATCAGGTCCCGCAGTGTGTCAACATCCGCCGCGGTGTCGAGGTCGATGGTAATGCCGAGTTTGTTACGATTGACGCTCAGGTAGTAGGCGCTCTCGCCGCGCTGATCGAATGGTGGCCCCCATCCGCGCGTCTCGTCCCCCCCATCCGGGCGCTCAACCTTGAGAACATCGGCGCCGAGGTCGCCCAACTGCATGGCGCACATCGGTCCGGCCAGGACTCGGCTCAGATCCAGAACTTTGACGCCTGTCAGCATATACTGGCGTCTTGATGTTCCAATGGAAATCGTGTATTTCGGCCGTTTTCCGTCACCTTATGTGTGGAAACTGCTTCCAAATGCATTAAATGCCTCGCGCGCCTTGTCATGAAACCTTGCGTAGCTGTTGGAAAATCATATACTTGCCGCGACAAATCAGGCTTCACGGCTCGGCGCGGCGAACATAACGCGTCGGAGCGTCGCCTTCAATGAAACGGGGAGTCCCTCCCCATAGCATGGGAACGGACGGGACATGACGGATACTGAAGCGGACGAGGAAAAGGCACCAGCAGCCCCGGCAGCTCCACGACGTGGCCCCGGACATCGTGGCGCCGACATGCGCGACACGGTTGCCGAGATGGCAGAACGTGCGCAGCTGATCAGCCAGGAAGCGGGCAGCAAGGTGTCCGCCGCCATGAAGGATGTCATCAGCGCCGCTGCCGGGCTCGCCGGTTTCGCCATCGAAAGCGCGCGCGATCTCGTCCAATACATGGTACGGCGCGGCCAGATGACGCAGGAAGAGGCCGACAAGCTCATTCGCGAAGCCGAAGAAGCGCACGGAAAGAAGCCCTCCAGCGAAAAGGGCCGCCCTACCGCCTCAAAAATCGCCGCCGACAAGGCGGCAATCGACAAGGCAGCCCGTGACGCCGCCAATGCGGCCGCCGCACTGATCGCGCCGCCCCAGCGACCGGGTGCATTTTCCCTTCGCACGGGTGGACCACGTCCTGTCGTGAAGCCAGCACCCGCTCCTCCAACTACTCCTGAAAAGGTCGCGCCGCCGGCCGCACCAGCAGCAAAGCCTGCGGCGAAAGTCGCTGCGAAGCCTGCGCCAAAGGTCGTCGCGAAGCCGGCGGCAAAGCCGGCGGCCAAAACGCCGGCCAAGCCAGCAGCGAAGGGCGCGGCATCCAAACCGGCGGCCACGTCCAGCAAGGCGTCTCCAGCCAAGCCGGCCAGTAAAAGCACCAAACCGCCTGTCAAGAAGAAGAAATAGCAACGTGCGGCGCGGAGCCGCACGTTGTTCACGGTAAACGCAGCGTGAAACGCGCCGTCATTGCACGCGCTCCCACGCGACTGGATTTTGGCGGCGGATGGACTGACGTCCCGCCCTACCCCGCTCGCGAAGGGGGCGCGGTTTGCAATGTGGCCATCGCGCGCTACGCCACGGCCACAGTCGCGACGGGCGGACATGTGGCTGTCCGAGCGACTGCAGCCGCGCCCGGGGACGACGCACTCATCCGCGCTGCGCTCCGCCGGTCAGGTATGGTCGCCGCCGAGGCCAGTCTCGTGAACGACTTCCCCGTCGCAGCAGGGCTCGGGGGCTCGTCCGCCGCGGGCGTGGCGCTCGCCGGCGCGTTGGCAGAGCTCCAGGGCAGGTCTCTTGGCCCGCACGCACGTGCCGAGTTGAGCAGACATACCGAAGCCATGGAGCTCGGAGTCGCTGGCGGCTTTCAAGATCACTACGCAGCCTCCTTCGGCGGCGCCCTCCTCATCACGCTGGACGATCACGTTCGCGTCGAAGAACTCGCACTGTCCCTGGATACTCGATCCACGCTCGCGGAACGAGGCGTCCTGATCTACACCGGCGAGTCACGGATTTCGAGCACCGCGATCACCGCCGTCCGCGATGCCTACCTGGCGGGCGAACGACACGTCGTACATGCGCTGGCCGCCATGAAGGCCCTGGCACTCGACATGGCCTCGGCACTCAAGGGCGGCGACGTCGACCTGTTGGGCGCTCTCGTTGGCGAACACTGGCAGCACCAGCGAGCGCTCCATCAATCCATCACCACACCTCGTATCGACGCAATCGTAAGCGCCGCGGGGCAGGCGGGAGCGCTGGGTTGCAAGGCGCTTGGAGCGTCGGCGGGCGGGTGCGTGCTCGCCATCGCCGCGAAGGGACGCGAGGAAGAACTCGTCCGCGCGGTGGCGCCGCTTGGCGAGCGTGTCACCTATACAATTGATATGACGGGGTTTGACGTGCTCGCACGACTCGAAGGCGACGAGTCGGTCGCCGCAGGACACGCGCAATGATGGAAGCAATACCGGCGGGCGATGCGCAGGCACTGGCGCGTGCGCTTGTGCGCATGGACTCCCGCAACCCCGGCCTCGCCGACGATGGGCCCGGCGAACGCGCGTGTGCCCTTTTCCTTCATGACGTGCTGCACGCGTGGGGCTTCCGCACCGAGCTGATAGACGCCGTGCCTGGCCGGCCAAATCTCGTCGCGCGGATTGGCCAGGATGTTGGGGGGCGTTCGCTGATGTTCAACGGACACCTGGACGTAGTAGGCGTGGAAGGGATGACTCACCCGCCGTTTTCAGGCGAGGAACGCAACGGCTGCCTTTACGGGCGCGGGGCTGCGGACATGAAGGGCGGGCTGGCGTCGATGTGTGCCGCCGCATGGCGCGCGGCGAAGTCAGGGGTGCGCGGGGAGATCGTCCTCGCAGCCGTCGTGGACGAAGAATACGAGAGCCTGGGCACTCGAGCGCTGCTCGCCGGCGGCGTTCGCGCCGACGCCGCAATCATTGGCGAACCCACGGGGCTGGCGATCATGCCCGCGCATCGTGGGTTTGCGTGGGTGGAAGTAGTAGTGACAGGGCGCGCCGCACATGGGAGCCGGTGGGATATCGGCGTGGACGCCATACGACATGTCGGGTTGTTGCTCGCCGAGCTGGATCGAATGGATGCGGAGATGCTGCCCCTGGCGACGCACCCGCTGCTGGGACGTCCCTCGTTGCACGCCTCGCTCGTATCGGGTGGGATCGGAATGTCGACCTATCCCGACCGGTGTGTACTCAAGCTGGAGCGACGCACCATACCCGGCGAGTCCTCGGCTGACGTGATTGCCGAGGTGCAGCGTGCCTGCGTCGCGGTGCGGACCAGGCGTCCGAGCTTCGAGGCGAGCGTGCGGTTGCTGTTGTCGCAAAACCCGAGCGACGTTGCCGTCGACTCATCCCTGGTTCGCGAATTGAGCACGGCGTGTGAAGCGGAAGGCGAGCCCGTGCGCGTGGAAGGGATGTCTGCATGGACCGATGCGGCGCTGCTCAACGACGCCGGCATTCCCGCCGTGTGCTACGGGCCAGGCGATATCTCCCTCGCCCACGCCGCTGAGGAGTACATTCCGCTCAGCGAGATCGATCGTTCCACGGTCGTTCTCGCCTCCTTCGCGCAACGCTGGTGCGCCTGAACACCGCTGACATTCGCCGCTCGATGCAACGACGCCCAAGGGTCACACAACTGAACGCTGCACAGTACGACGCGCTCGAACGCGCCATTGCAGATGGTCGTCGCCTCGCCGTCTGGCGGCGCGGTACGGAGTTCATGATCGTCGTGGACCGGCTCCTGGTCGCCGGCGGCCGCGAGGCACTCGAAACGCACCACCCAACCACCGGGGACAAGCTCACGCTCTACATCGATGAACTCGAAGGCATTGAGGTCGTGAGATGAGCACGAGCGCCATCGCTGAAACACTGCCGCTCGTGGCCATTTTCGCCGACGAGTCGTGCCTCGGGAATGGTCGCGAGGGCGACAATCCCGGCGCCGCCGCAGGCGTGATTGAATATCTGAATGCGGCCACCGAACGCCTCACACGCTGGGATTACTGGATTTTCGAACCCGCCACGACGAACAATCGCATGGCGCTGCGCAGCGCGATCGAGGCGTTCAACGTCATCGGCAAGAAGGGCGGTCGTTTTCGCGTAGTGTTCACGAGCGATTCGCAGTATCTCGTGAAGGGCATGACGGAGTGGATCCACGGCTGGGCGAGCCGCGGCTGGCGACGCACCGGTGGCCCCATCGAGAATCTCGAACTCTGGAAGGACCTCGTCCAGGCGGCGACGCCGCACCGGACGCAGTGGCAATGGGTGCGCGGGCACAACGGGCATCCCCAGAACGAATACGCCAATGATCTCGCGGTTGCCGCCGCCAAGGGACTGACGAACTCCGACGGCGCGCGCACGTCCGAATTTGACACGTGGCTGGAGGCGCAGCGCGCGAAAAAGCGCGTGTCCGTCGCGCCGGCACCTTTTCCCGTCGATCACGCGTTTGTCGCCTCCCGCTCCTTGCCACGCACCGGCTGACGACGCAGCCCGTACCATGCCATCGGAGAACACGCGATGAACGACCTTGAGCGGATGTACCGGCAGCTCGTGCGCACCATCCGCGCGAACTTTCCGCAGTATCTCACACAGCCCTTTGAGGTCGGCGAACTCTACTCGACGATCCTTCCCTATCGGCTGCACCGGAGGGAACTTGGGCTCGAGACCAATCAGGACTACGAGCTTGCGCTGATGGAGTTGTTGAGCGGCGCGCACGGTTACCTGGTGGTAGATGACAAGATGCGCGACGTCCTGACTGCGGAACGGGGCGCAACCACCCCGGACGCGGCACGCCTGCGGGAATTCGCGGCGTCGCACATTGCGCTCGCGCCCGAGGCGTTACAACAACTCGAGAGCAGTAGCCGGACACCGGATTCGCGCGCGTCTGGCGCGACCAGCAGGCCTTCGGCCGGTGTTCCGCAACGCACGTCGTCCGGCGCCAGCCTTCCCGGAACGGGAGTGGACACCGCCGGGGCCACCAGCGCGTCGGCCAGCGCCTCGGCCAGCGAGCCGGCACGACACACCACGCGTCCGATCACCGTGCCCGAAACCGGCGAACCGTGCGCCTTTTGTGCCGGCGCCCTCCCCCCGGGGCGAACGATCAGCTTCTGCCCCCACTGCGGACAGGACCTCACGGTGGTGCACTGCCCAGCGTGTGGGAGCGAACTGGAGAGAGGATGGAAGTTCTGCGTGACCTGCGGGCGCGCCGCCGACAAGGTCCGCTAATGCGCCTTGCCGCCCTCACGTTCACACTCACGTTCACACTCCCGTTCACACTCACGTTC
>JBDUCM010000243.1:0-6193 GCA_040003455.1 bacterium | reverse complement strand
GAGCCTCAAAGGTAACCGCACGTCACCCATTCACTCAACCCATCCCCATATTCGCCCACGCCCGGCCCATCTCTTGATAGTCTGCACCACGCCATGACCGACTCCGCCATCGATCCGCAGATCCCCACCACCCCCGCCGAACGCCGCACCGGGCGCCGCGCGCACTTCACGCGCGCCTGGAACCTCCTCTTCCGCGGCCTGCGCACCGTGGGCGTCCACGCCCAGACATTCTACGGAGCCGTCGGCATCTTCCTCGTCGCCGGCGCGGTGGTGGCCGTGGTCGCCACCATGGGCTTCTCCGAACTGGCCGAGCACGTCCTCGCCGGCGGCACCCAGACGTTCGACGTCGCCATTCTCCAATGGCTCCACGCCCACCAGTCGCCAATGCTCACGGCACTGATGATCGAGATGACCTATCTGGGCACGGGCACGGTGGTCATGATGATCGTCATCATCGTCGCCCTCTTCCTCTGGCACACGGAACACAAGCACTCGTCACGCCTGCTCCTCGCCGCCACCGCAGGCAACATCCTCCTCAACGGCGCCCTCAAGTTCATCTATCACCGCCCGCGCCCCGCGGTGTTCGACTGGCAAACCACCGCGGTGAGCTCGTCCTTCCCGTCGGGCCACGCCATGAGCGCCACGGTGGTCTACGGCACGGTGGCCTACCTGGTCATGCGCCTCCAGAAACACCACTGGTCCCGCGTCCTCACCCTCGGCGCCGCCATCCTCCTCATCCTGCTCATCTGCCTCACCCGCCTCTACCTGGGGGTCCACTACCCGTCCGACGTGATCGGCGGAATCATCGTTGGCCTGGCATGGGCAGCGTTCTGCATGGCCACCTTCGAAGCCTCCCTCGCCCTCGCGCGCCGGCGCGCACCACGCGAAGTCCTCGAAGAACGCCGAGCACCCGCGGAAACCGCAGTGGTGTAGGCTGGCTTGCTGGAAACCCGCAGGTTTACCACAGAGGACACCAAGGAACACAGAGGAAGCACCTTACCGGTCCCTCTGTGTCCCTCTGTGTCCTCTGTGGTTCCATTTGCTTTCAGCTCTTGCACCCGTATTGCCTGAACCACCCTCCCCAGCTGGAACACTCATTGCCACCCACGACGGCATTCACACTCTCCGGGGAGTACCGACTCATGGCCGCCAAGAAATCCACACCGAAGAAGTACGGCAAAGCCGCAAGCAAGAGCGTGGAAAGCGCCATGCGCCGCAAAAAGGCCGGCACCCTCAAGAGCGGCGCCGGCAGTCATCCGAAAGTGAAGAGCCGCGAACAGGCCATCGCCATCGGCCTCTCCGAAGCGCGCGCGAAAGGCGCCAAGGTCCCCCGCAAGCGCGCCAGCACGAAGAAGACGGCAAAGAAGACGTCCTCAAAGCGGAGCTCCAAACGCGGATCCAACCGCAGCCGCTAACCGCAGCGCGCTCGCATTTACCACAGAGGACACCAAGGAACACAGAGGTAGGAGCTTACCGGCCCCTCTGTGTCCCTCTGTGCTCCTCTGTGGTTCATTCGTTGTTCATCTGTGGTTGATTTCGCTCTATGACGCTCACCGCGCCCGCGTCGTCCCCACAAGCACCGGCGTCGTAGTGGGCTGCGGACTCCCTTCCGTAGGCTCGTCCGTAACCGCCACCGCAGCCAGCGCATCTCGCGCCAACGGATAGGTCGCCTTCACTACGGCGTCGCCACTCCCATTCGGCGAAAACAGCCCCGCACTCACCTTCCCGCCAGTCGTCACCAACCAGAGCTGGTACGTCCGCCCATTCCTCGGCTGCGGAAGGTTGTGCGCCACAAAAGTCCACGCGCCTACCGACTGGTCCCAGAACATCCGCGCCGACGGCGACCTGGGCGAGTTGGCCGCCAGCGTCACCACCGCCACCTCCGGTCCGGTGAGGTTCGCGATCATCCGGTCCCGCGCAGTCAGCCCCGCCCGAAGCGAGTCCATCACCTTCCCATCCGCCCGCGCTTCCACAGTTGCCAACTGCAACTGCACCTTCATGTCATCGCGCTCTTCGCGCGTGTTCATCAACGCCCACACACTCCCCACCGCCACCACCACGGCCGCGGCGGCCATCCACCGGGAGCGCGCTTCCATGCGATGCATCGCGATGATGGCGGCATCATGCGGCACAACTGTAGGGCGCAACACCAGCGGCGGCACACTCGGCGTGCTCCGGTGCGGCGTATTCCTCGGCACATGACTGGGCTCGAGAATCCGAACCGGCGACGCCGGCGTCACCTGCGCGAACATCGGCGTGGTCGGCGTCTGCACCGGCGGCGCGCTCCGCTCCAACGACGCCCGCGCCAGCAGCCGAGCACGCACCCGGTCCCGCTGCTCGTCGGCCATCGGCACGGGCGACACCACATACGCCAGCTTGGCCGCGGTCTCCCGCATGGCCATCAGCTCGTCTCGGCACGACGAACAATCGGCCACGTGCGCCAGCACCGCCGCCCGCTCCGATGCGTCCAGCGCATCCAGAGCGAGCGCCCCAAGCGCCTCGCGTGCCTCCTCGTGTGTCATGCCGTTGATCATCGCCCGTCCTCCCGCAGTACCTGTAACCGGCCCCGCAACTTCAGCATCGCCAGCCGCATTCGCGTCTTGATCGTACCCAGGGGCTGACCAGTCCGTTCGGAGATCTCCGATTGGCTCAACCCACCGAAATACCCGAGCTCCAGCGCCTCCCGCTGCTCGCCCGGCAGCTCGGCCAACGCCTCCAACACGATCTTTCGGCGCTCCGACGACTCGGCATCCATCGCCGGATCACCCTCCGCCGCCTGTTGCACGATCACTTCCCCGCTGTCGCCCTCCATCGGCTCCTCGCGGAGCCGCTTCATCGAGCGCATGCGGTCCAACGCGCGACTGCGAGCAATCGTCAGCAGCCACGTCTGTACTTGTCCCCTATTGGCCTCGTACCGCCCTGCCTGTCGCCATGCCTGCCAGAACGTTTCCTCAACCACATCCTCCACCGCGTCGCGCTGACGGAGCATGCGAAGCACAACGGCGTTGACCATCGGATGCCAGCGGTCGTAGAGCACGCCCATCGCCTGCTCGTCCCCACCGGCCATCATTCGCAGCAGGGTCGCGTCGTCCGGCGCAACTCTCTCGTCGCCGCGAGGTGAGAGCGCGGCGCTCGAGAGGGGGTACGGCGAGTCGGAGGGTAGCGGATTCATACGGGCATCAATGTAGCGTTCGGCGGCCGTCCCCGGCAAAGGGAAACGACCCGGGTGAACCATTCGTCTGGACCATAGCGTAGACATCAGATAACGTCAGCAGTCCGCCGCACCATCCTCGATCAGGAGCCCGATGCGCTCGTCCTCGCGCCGCTTCACTCGCGTCTCGCCACTGTTGCTCGCTGTCGCAACCGTCGCCGCCGCCATCGCCTGCCATCGCGGACCACGAGCCGCCAGCACCGGCCCCGCCGCACCTGCCGCCCCACAGCTCTCCGACGGCAACGTCGTCGCCATCGTCCTGGCCGCCAACAACACGGACCTCAGCTATGCGCGACTCGTGCCGTCCCGCACCAGCAATGCGCAGGTGAAGACGTTCGCCACGCTCATGATCACCGACCACACCATCCTCAACACGCGCGCCAACGACATCGCCGCCAGCCGCGGCATCGTGGCCGAGGACAACGCGGCGAGCCTGGATTTCCGCGACCATAGCGCGCAGCGGCGCGACATCCTTCGTGAACTTCAAGGCGCCGCATTCGATTCCACCTACATCGCGAACGAGATCCAGTACCATCAGGAACTCATCGCCGCGCTCGACAACCTGCTCATTCCATATACGCGCAATGCAGAACTCCGCGAGTTCGTCTCCAACCTCAAGCCCGCGGTGAGCGCCCATCTCGCCCATGCGGAACGGGTGCGGGCGTCGTTGGCAGCGCGTAAGTGACGGAACCCCCGCCGCCGGCCGCACCGGCGGCGCGGCACGACGCGTACGTCGCACTCCGGAATTCCGACTTCCGCTGGTACATCCTCAGCCTCTTCACCATGACCCTGGGCAGCCAGCTCCAGGGGGTGGTCGTGGGCTGGCAGGTCTACTCCATCACGCACGACCCGCTGTCGCTCGGCCTCATGGGCCTGGCCGAGGCGCTGCTGCTCATCGCCATCGCCCTGCCGGCCGGCTACGTGGCCGATCGCTGGAACCGTCGCATCGTCTGCGTCCTCTCGCTGATGGTGCTGGCGCTGTGCTCCATCGCGCTCCTGCTCTTCAGCGCCGTCCCCGGCACCCTCGCCCGCGTGGGCGTGGGCCCCATCTACGCCGTGATCTTCATCAGCGGCATCGCCCGCAGCTTCCTCCAGCCCACCCGCCAGGCACTGGGCGCCGAGCTGATCTCGCGCGACATCTATGAGAACGCCATCGCCTGGCGCACGAGCGCCTGGCAGATCGCCGCCGTGATCGGCCCCGCCATGGGCGGACTACTATATGGTTTCTCCGGCCCACTCACCGCGTACAGCGTAGACGTCGCGCTGATGATTCTGGCGCTCGTTGGCTTCCTGCTCCTGCGATACACGCCGAGCGAACGCCACATCGGCAATGCCTCGGTGTTCACCATCCTCGTGTCGGGCCTGCGCTTTGTCTGGGGCCAGCCGCTCATTCTCAGCGCCCTGTCGCTCGACCTCTTCTCGGTCTTTCTGGGCGGTGCCGAGGCGCTGTTGCCGGTGTTCGCGTCGGATATCCTGATGGTGGGCCCCAAAGGCCTCGGCATCCTGCGCGCCGCTCCGGCACTCGGCGCCGTGGTCATGGGCCTCTACCGTGCGCACCGCCCTCCCATCCAGCGCGCTGGCCGGTCGCTCCTGATTGCCGTGGCCATTTTTGCCCTGGCTATCATCGGATTCGGCCTCTCGAAGAGCTTCGCCCTGTCGGTGGCCCTTCTGGCGGTGAGCGGAATGGCGGATAACGTGAGCGTGGTAATCCGCTCCACCCTGGTCCAACTCCTCACCCCGTCCGACATGCTTGGCCGCGTGTCGGCCGTGAACTCGGTGTTTGTGGGTTCGTCAAACGAACTTGGCGCCTTCGAGAGCGGCGTCGCCGCGCGGCTGTTGGGCCCCGTTCCCGCAGTGGTGGTGGGCGGCGCTGCCGCCTTGGTCGTTGTTGCCATTACTGCGCGGTTGGTGCCAAAACTTCGTGCCCTCGAGCGAATCACCTAGCCGAGTAGTTGGCTGTTTACTGCTTACTCCCAACTGCCTGCTGAAAAAACTGATAGCTGCCCCCTGTTGCCTGAACCAAACTGACCGCTGACCGCTGAATCACTGATAGCTCCGCCGTTCAAACTCCGCTGTTATGTACGCCGCAGTCGCTCCACCACGCTGTTATGTACGCTTTTTTCAGCGTGTTATCTACGCGCCTCAAGTGTTTTGCAAAGGAAGGCGTGTATAATTGACAATACAACTGTTGAATTCCGCCAATTGACCCGCCATTTTCCATTGATTGCTATTCCAGCAGTGCTTTTCCCGCACGTTTCACACAACAGCTGACCCTCCAACGCGCGCTTATGACCGCCCCCGTGCTCTCCCCTCGCAAGTCTACGCTCCTCGAGCTGACCGACCGCGCCCCGCGCGCACCCCAGAGCGGCACCGGCGACGGTCTCCCAACCTCTGCCTACTTCGGCATCAATACCTTTGGCGCGCGCCAGATGCGCGACAAGCTCCCCAAGGATGTCTACGCCAAGCTCGCCGCGTCCATCCGTCACGGGAAGAAGCTCGACATCGACGTCGCCCCCACGGTGGCCCAGGTCATCAAGGAATGGGCAATCAGCCGCGGCGTCACCCACTTCACGCACTGGTTCCAGCCGCAAACCGGCCTCACCGCCGAGAAGCATGATGCTTTCCTGAGCTTCGACGACAACAAGCAAGCCATGGAGTCGTTCTCCGGTGCGCAGCTCATCCAGAGCGAGCCCGATGCCTCCAGCTTCCCCTCCGGCGGCCTTCGCGCCACGTGGGAAGCCCGCGGCTACACCGCGTGGAACCCTGCCAGCCCCGTCTTCATCGTCGAATCCGGCAACACGAAGACGCTGTGCATTCCGTCCGTCTTCATCGGCTACAACGGCGAAGCGCTCGACGAAATGACGCCGCTGCTCCGTAGTTCCGATGTGCTGAACGCCAAGGCCATCGCCCTGCTCGAACTCATGGGTGACACCGGTGTGCAGCGCATCTACACCACCATGGGCACCGAGCAGGAGTACTTCC